>OMII01000037.1 GCA_900299055.1 Pseudomonadota bacterium
GCCGAAAGAGCCGTGCTAATTTTGATACCATCGCAAATGCTGAGCCACACTTCATCATGTTGATAGTAGCGGCATCGTCGGAAACTGGACGGACATCCGCTAGACTAGCACGGAAGGATACATCAAAAAGACTAGTGGCGATTGTTAGGCCTCGGTTAGGTTCATCGTGGTGTGATAACGATCATACGGCGCGTAAGCTCGATGAGGTCACCGCAAGTCGTGCTGTGCCTATGCTCCACGCAGCTTCTTGAGCTTGATCTGCAAAGAATTGGCAACGATCACCACGTCCGACGCGGTCATGAGCAGCGCTCCAGCGAGTGGAGCGATATGACCCAGTGCTGCAAGGGGAATAGTCGTTAGGTTGTAAAAGAAGGCCCAGAAGAGATTCTGACGGATTGTCTGCACTGTCAGACGAGCTAGCGAAACTGCCGCTGGAAGGGCGGCGAGTGTGTTTCCAGTTAAGACGACTTGAGCCGAGTGTCGAGCAACGTCGGACGCTGAGCTCATAGAGATGCCGACCGAGGCCTCTGCTAGAGTTGGAGCATCGTTGATGCCATCTCCAACATACGCGATCGACTCGACTGCTTGAAGCTCTCTAATAACAGTGAGCTTTTCCTCCGGTAGTTTCTCCGAGTGTACCGTTGATATGCCGAGCGCCAGCGCCGTTTCAGCGCACTTGTGTGAGAGGTCGCCACTGATCATCGAGACCGATATGCCCATCGCATGAAGCTTTTGAATGACAGCAGCTGCTTCGGGCCGGATTTCGTCGTGAACTGACACGGAGGCGATGAGGTGGCCGTTTTTCACGAGAATAAGATCATCTGCGGTTGTTATTCCGAACTGAGAGGCGACTCGCTTCCCTCCGCAGGTATAGCGGTCTCCATCAGATGAGAGACCCTCAATACCTACGCCGCGTGTTTCAGAGATACTGGTGAGTGCTAGCGTGCCTTGAAACTCTTTGTATTCTCGCACGATAGCTTTTGCTATTGGATGAGATGAGGATCGCTGGAGAGCGCAGAGCGCGGACCTTGCTTCGCTCTCTGTGCATCCGTTGTGCGTAGAGAGAGCCCCCAGCGTAAAAGAGCCAAGAGTTAGCGTGCCTGTCTTGTCAAAAGCGCTGTGTCGTATCTTTGCTAGGCGCTCAAGGGTGTCGCCCCCACGAATCAGGAATCCGGAAGTAGCGGCACGTCCCAAGGCGACCATGATGGCAGTCGGTGTTGCAAGGCCCATGGCGCACGGGCATGCTACAACAGCGATCGCAAGAGCTCGAACGATTGCCTGAGAGGCGGAGAGATTAAACACAAAGAGCCCAAGTCCTAAGATAATAGCACTGATAGCTATCACTCCAGGCACGAACACCGCACTTACAGCGTCGCCCAATCTCTGAATAGATGGCTTTCTTTGCTGTGCTTCTTGAACGAGCCGCACGATAGACGCCAGTGTGGAATCGGCACCTATGGCGCGGACTTTGACAGTGGCGGAGCCAGTGACAGCTATCGATCCGCCGATGACGTGTTCTCCCTCGCAGTGCTCAACCGGAAGCGACTCCCCAGTTAGCATCGATTCGTCGCACGACAAACTACCATGCTCAATGATGCCATCGGTTGGCACTCGATCGCCGGTATTAACTTGAAGGAGATCTCCGATAGCGAGGCTTGCCACTGGAACTACTTCGGAGAGATACGATCCGTTCGCTGTTGGTATGAGGCGAGTGGCTTGCTCTGGCTGGAGTGCCGAGAGATTCTCGATGGCCGAAGTCGTCTTGCGCACTGCTCGCTCCTCGAGGACGTTTCCAAGGAGCACAAATGTTACGATTGAGGCAGTGGCTTCAAAGAATATCGTTTCATGCGAAAGGCCCTGAAAAAGGCTGACCACAGATGCGATGTATCCGGCGATGATCCCGATAGCGATAAGCACGTCCATGTTTGTGACTCCGGCTCGTATTGAGCGAAGTGCGCTGAGTCCAAAGTGATGAAGCCCAATAAGGAAAACCGGTGTAGCAAGATAAAATTGAATGGTGGGATCGTGCAAAAACGACCCAGGTGCAAACATTGCGACAAGTAGGGGTATGGTCAGAATTGCCGCAACAGTGGTCTTTTTCTGAAGACCGCTGTGATCGTGGCCGTGACTATGCCCAGCGTGGGGCGCATCAACTCGGTAGCCGAGGCTTGAGATGCTTTTTACTATCTCTGGTAACCGATGTGAGTCGTGAAGTGTAAAGCTTGCTCGACCAGACGCAAAATCAACACTCGGGGCGTGAGCTCCAACTCGTAAGAGGTGTTTCTCAAGAGAAAGTGCACAGTTCGTGCAGTGCATTCCGCCTACCGTTACTACGACCTTTGTCTTTTCTGGGCTGTGATCGTGAAGTGGCTGATGCATACAATTGGTGCTTGTTGACGGATGCTAAAATTCAACAATTTCACCTATAAGACTAGCACGCTAGCCCTCATCTGACTACGACAGGCGCAGTGTGCGTAATGATTTTCTCGGTGGGGTTCACGCGTGGTGATTTGAGCCAGTTATTTAGCCCATAGGCCACGCTTATGCCGTTTAGCGGACTGAAAGCTTTCAAGAAATCGCTTTTGGTAGCGAACGTTTGGAGGAACGGTGAGTGGGTAAGCGTAGCCGGAAGAAATAATCGTCTCGTTAACCATTTCACCGCTGGCTAGCCAGAGGTAGGCAAGCAGTCTGCCGTAGAGATCACGCTTTTCGGTGTCGTACTCGAGTCTTATCGACGTTCCCTTTGGAAGAAGCTTGCGGGTGAACTCAGCGGCTGCTTTGCCCTGCTCGATAATAGAGAGGAGGTCTTGGTGACTGCGCTCAGCGATCTTTTTCGCACGGCGGTTTGGATGGCTTTCTGGGGTGTCGATGCCAATCAGGCGAACTCGTTCTTGACGCTGTGCGATTTGCACCACGACAGTATCTCCGTCCGATACCGAACGTATCGTTGCTTGTTCCGCAGTTAGGCCTCGGATCGGAGCGAGCATGGAGAATGCTGCTAGCATCCAACTTGCTGTAAGAGCACAGACTTTCAGTCTTGGTACTGTAAGATTCATGGGGTGTCCACGCTGGTTTTTAGTGAGTATATACGGCTCGAACTGTAAAGGCATCATGAGCTTCTTCCGAGAGTACCACGGTATGCAAGACTCACAAACTCCCCCTCCGATTCCTCCTGACAACGTACCTCACGATCTGGATGACCGGGTGCGACACTCGTTTCGTTTTACTGGTTCTGCGCTTGAGTACTTCAGCATCTGGATCGTGAATACAGCGCTAACGGTGCTTACCCTTGGTCTCTACTCACCCTGGGCAAAAGTTCGCCGGGAGAGGTACTTAATGAGCCACACAGAGCTGGCTGGCTCGCAGTTCGAGTATACCGCAAATCCGTGGAGAATTTTTAAAGGCCGCTTGCTGCTATTTGGGATATTTATATTCGTTGCAGTGACCCGAGTTGTGCCTGTTTTATGGTTATTTATTCTCTTTCCGCTGGTGGCGCTCGTATGGCCTTGGATACTTGCGTCGGCGCTTCGCTTTCGAGCTCGCTATACAAGCTATCGCAACCTATCATTTCATTTTATTGGTTCTCCAACTGAGGCGTTTACACACTGTGTGCTACCTAAGGGAATTACTGTGCTTACCATGTGGCTCATGGCTCCATGGGCGCAGTGTGTAGCAAAGCGGTACGCGGTCAATAACCTGCAGTACGGGGCGACCTCATTCAAAAGCCCAGTTACGGTTCGTCAGATGTACGGAGCTTATGTTGGAGGGGTGGTTTTATTCGCCGTGGGATCTGCTATAGCACTCTCTGGAACGAGTATCATTGGGCTCGATGCAGTAATGAATAGCCGGCGGGTCTCGCTGAGCGGGAATGTCCCACTGCTTTTGACAGCTGGTCTCATCGCGAGTATCGGCTTCGGCTTGATTGGGTGTGCTCGCGGCTATATTAGACTTGCTAGTGCGCGCTCGGTCTGGAATGGCGCTTCATTGGGATCGTACTCGGTCTCCTGGAATCCCTCGATGCGCAGGTACTTGGCAATTGAGGTAGTGAACATCGTCATGAAGGCTGTTACGCTTGGACTGGCGACTCCGTGGTGTGTAATCAGGATTCGGCGCTTTTTGCTCGAGGATCTAGAGCTGATAGGGCCTCGCAATATCGATGAGTTCGTTGGACAGAAGAGAGCTGAGGTGCGATCGTTGGGAGATCAAGCGGCGGAGGCGTACGATCTAGACGTTGATTTCGGTTTTTAGGGGTCCGTGGCGTGTCTCAAAAGGTAGAGCTTACGACATTCGACGCGCGTTTATTTGACGGCGTATCGTCACGAGCCCGCCAGATAGTGGTAGACCGCGATCAGCAGGGGAACCTCACTCTTCATTTTGAAGGAAGTGAGCCCCAGATAGTTCTCCTGCGCGACTATATAACGATTAGACCGGTGGGCCATTCGCCGATAGTTCTACGGATGGAGAGTGGGCCTGAAATCCATATCGCTGCGGATAAACGCTCTCGCGCGGCTTTCGGCCTGGGTGTCTCTAAGCTTACTCGTGTCATAGAGGCCATCGAGAACAGACCCCTTCCGGTTGTGGCAGTGGTTGTCAGCGCGATGTGTGTGGGAATCGCCTCGTATATTTATGGGCTCCCGATGCTCGCCAAAGCAGCAGCGCCTCGAATTCCGCTGGCGATTAAGAAAGAGATAGGCTCTCAGGGACTTTCTTTTCTCGATCGAGTCATGTTTATGCCAACACAACTTAGTGTCGAGCAGCAGCGACGCCCTCAGGTGTTGACGGATAGGCTTCAAGAAGTAGTAAAGCTTTACCCAGAACCCGTCGCAATTACGAGACGCATGGGGCATGGTGATGGAGAGGCCGCGAACGCGATGGCGCTTCTCCCATATACGATAGTAGCCACTTATAAATTAGTTTCATCCCTCAATGATGCTGAACTTGAAGCAGTGCTTGCCCACGAGATGGGGCATCTTTCACTGGATCATAGCACGCAGAGTTTGGTACGCGGCTCAGCGGTGTCAGTCGCAACGCTTGTGCTGTTTGGTGGCGACCCGGGTGTATTTCAGGCGTTAGCTATAAATTTAGTTGATTCAAAAAACTCTCGAGATCATGAGCGAGAGGCTGATCGCTTCGCGCTTGATGCGCTTGTTAGAAGAGGCTCTAGCCCCATGGCACTTCACGCTGCCCTGAAGAAGATATCGGAAGGGCATGAGGAAGCAGGGTTAAATGCGTACCTTTCCTCCCACCCGATGACAGAAGATCGACTGCAGGCTATCGAGGAATTCTCGCGACAGGCGGCAAGTCCTAGTCGATAGTCGCGCTCTCTAATAGAGCTCGATTGGATCGTGTTATCGAGAGCTGCTCAGAGCGGTGCCTACCGAGAGCGATGTCTTGGAGTACGGAGAGAAAAAGTGGGGTGCGGTCGCTCCAGGAATGTTTGGCGGAGACGGCACGGCATACGAGTCCTTTGTACGCCTCTTGGTTGCGAATAGTTCTAAGAGCCCAGTCAGCTGTATTGGCGAATGCGGTAGGCGAATAGTCATCGCAGAGAAATCCGGTGCCGGTGTTACGTAGCTCGGAATAATTTTGGATAGTAGCTGAGATTCCGCCTACATTTCTTCCAACAACGAGCGTGCCCATGGCAAGAGCCTCAAGCTGAGTAATGCCGCCTGGCTCGAATCGAGAGGGCATGAGGAATAAAGAGCTTGCAAGCATGATTTCGAGCGCGGCTCGATGTGACACGTATTCTAGTTTCGCTGCTACTCTACCAGGATAGCGTCTTTGCAGATCGCAAAGAGTCTCTTGTAGCGAGCGCGAGGCCTCGTCGCCAAGGGTCGGTGGACCCGCAATGATGAGCTGCATCGAGTTGTGTCGAAGTAAGAGCTCTTCGAGAGTAGAGTGCCAGGTCGGTGCTGCAGTGCCAGAAAGGAGGGCGAGTCCTTTTTGCTCAGCAAGCCGGCCAACGAAGCTTACGAGTGTTGCTTGTGGGTCTTCTGCTAGACCATAGGTGGATTGCACCCTTGTCCGAGCGTCGCGTTTCGCCTGCAAAAGGGTGTCTACTTCTGTAAGCTCTGCAGGGCTCAATTCAGTCATAGCGGAGAGGTGTGCCGATAGCTGATTGCGATTAATTCCGTTGCTAACGCCGTATAATTGAGCGGTTCGACCGCACAAAATATGCTCGAGCCCATCTCCGCCTGGGGAGGATAGAAGCTCGCGCGCGTACGGCTGACTAACAGTTATCACCCCACCTGTTGCATGACGCACCGCCGCCATAGTTAGGTTTATCAGATCTTCCCGATGTGGATCCTTGAAGCCGAAGTAGTGTTCGGGGGCGAGATTGAAGAGAGGCCATAAATCCTCATCACTCATGTGGCACGGAAGTCTACCGTGGTAGTCAGCGCCACCATTGTGAATCATGTGCGCAGTTTTACAGGTAGCAATCCACGGCACGTTTCGATATCGCTGATCGAGCGCGAAGAGCGAGGGGACGCACGCGGTGAGCCAGTCGTTTGAGATGATAACTGAAGGCCTGATTCCGAAATGCTCTGCAGCGATAGTCTCAAGCACCGCGCGCGATAGAATAACACTGCGGCGCAGTTGCTCGTCAGCGTATACAGGCTGATAAAGGCGATCAAAAGCTGCGTTATTAGCGAGGAGAAAAAGGCGTATCCGACCACGTTGTGCCAGATAGACTTTAATCGGAAGTGATGAGGGTGCGCGACGAATGTTATTCGTTCCAGCAGTGTATGTCGGTCCTATATCAACTGTGATGGAACCGAGATAGTGAGGTGTGACGCGTGCGTCTCCTAGGAGGATCCCCTGTCGCAGTGTTTCGTCGGCTGAAGGATGCTTATTGCCATTCTCGTATCGGTATAATGGGGCAATAATTGAAACTGGGACGCCGGCCTGCGCGAGTTCTGGCGGTAGGCCTGAGATAACCTGCGCGAGGCCGCCAGCCGCAGCGTGAGGGCCTTCTGGTGTCGCAAACACGATCTCGCCCACTCCGTATGATGTCGTAAGTTGCTCGCGAAGTCTTTCGTATCCATGCTCAGTTGAGAGAGCAAGAATGCCCTGAACGCTCTCATTTTCATTCCGAGCGCCACTCGCGTACCGTGCGACAAGATCTGTCACTGACACGTGCGGAACTGTATCTTCAATATGCTGTAGCTTCTCAGAGACTGCTTGCGTTGAGCCAAAGGCGTCGAAGAGAAGCTTTTTAGCTGAATCATGCGAGCTGACGAAGCGAGCTTTAAGAGAGTCGATCAGGGTGGAGTTATCCGATGCGACATGAAATCGAGCGTCATACTCTCCGGGACGACCGATCCAGACGCGCTCGGAGCTGCCGCTTACCTGCGCAAAAAACGTGGCGCCATACCAGCCGTGTACGGGAATGTGAGTCCGGAAATAGAGTGGAATTTCTGACGTTGTATCCGAGTCAAGAATCGTTGTGAGCTGCTCTTGTTGCCAGATAGGCGTGAGGTCCTCATAGCTTCCCCAGTGAATCCAAAGATTAATTGGAATGTTGAAAGAGGGGCGTAGCGAAAGAGTGGCTGTTATCTCAACAAAATTTCCAGTGACATGAGCTTCTGGAGGTGAGATGACCTCAAGACTCTCCTGTAATTGTTGAAGCGCATCGGATATGCGCTGCTCTTCTCGCTCTGGAACCACCAGCGTCGGAGCATCATCAAGCTCAAGAAAAACGTGAGCATCGAGCACCCGCTTGTTAGCGAGCTGCCCCCTACGCACAAGAGTGAATGGGTCATCGCACGTCAATAACTCAAAGTCGCCTTGATGGATTTGCACGTTCCTTAAAGGAGGAGTCGAGGTCAGAGCTATGATTTCTCGCAAGCTGGTGCGGAGAGATTCTCGCTCTTCCTTCGTCAGGGCGTGGGACACTACGTGCGCCAGATTCTTGTATGTTTCGCTTCCTGTTCGGATGCGAAGAGGGCGAGGTAGTCGATGCCCCCCGAGGGTGCTTACGGAGAAGGTCTTGGCGATTGTGTCCAGTTCGACCAGGGCACGAACGGTGCGCCTTGATGCACGTAAGGGGACAGAGGGGGCGTGCAGGCTTCGCAGCCCACTAACGAGCGAGCGGTAGGTCTCCCCGCCAACTTCTATCTCAAATTGTAGCGCGCGAGTGCCGCGCTCTTGTGTATGCATTTCAACCCCTTATGAGAGGTTGATGATAGGAGGGCCGAGAAAGATTCGCTGTGATTCAGTTGAGTGGAGAAAATACGTTTTTGGTACTCTTTTGGGACTCGGAAGGGCTCAATCGGCTTCCGCGCGAGCTCTAGAGGGGGTTTTCCCAGCGTAGGACCCCGGTGCTCCGATTGTAACGTCCGAGGGTGAGAATCTCCAGATTTCCGTCCCCATTCGTGTCACTTACAGCGGGCGATCCCTGCAAAGTGCTATCACTCCGGAGGAGTGGCTTGGTGCAGGGGGAGGAATCGCAGGATAGTTGGGTTCCAGTTGGGCCAGCTACGATAACGATGCCGGTGTAGTGGGACACCAGGACCTCAGAAACGCCGTCTTGGTTGATATCGGCGATAAGGGGTGTACGGTTGTAGTGGCCACCCATTGAATCAAATCGAGTCCCAACCCTCGGCCTGATATCCCACAGTACGGCATCAGTGCTCGGTTTCCATGCGATAAGGTGGCTTGTGCCATCACCCCCCGCGATTGAGGACCCACTAATCGACATGACAACCTCGTTCACGCCGTCACCATCGATATCCCCGACCGCCGGAGTGGTGGGAGTGCAGGCGGAGACTTGAAGTGTCTTAAGAACTCGTCCGTTTGTGGCTGAGACAATTTTGTAGAACTTACCTTTGCGATCTCCGCCGCCTTGGGGAAAGAAACAGCCCGAACCTGTTACGATCTCTAGACCAGGTGAGTTCGGCAGTATGTCAGCGATGACCGGAGAAGTTTGGATTACCTGCTGGAATGAGGCCCTCCAAACTTGAAGATCCGGGCTTCGGAAGGGGAACTTCTTTCCTGGAGCGGTGGAGATGCCAGCTTTGAAGGCATAGAGGTACCCTCCGTTGCGAGTCGGGGGCTTAATGCGAGTGTTCTGAGAGATGTCAGTGCCAATGATCATCTCAAGATTTGAATCGCCAGATACAGAGGCGAAGGCGGGCGACGAGAATACCGTGTCTGCGGCATTGTAGTACCAGCGAACTGACCCATCGTGATTGAGCAAATAGACGTTTCGATCAAACGCGCCAAATCCAACCTCAAGCTTTCCATCACTATTAACGTCAGCCAGCGTAGGGGTGCCGTACACGGCGTGCCGGAACGCAAAGAAGCGCTGCTTTTGAGACCATGCTTTGATGCTAAACTTCCATGCGAGTTCTCCGGTGCTACCGTGATAGGCAGCTACGCCTCCATCACACGCCTTGCCGCGAAATCCTCCGTAACCAACCACGACGTAGAGCTCTCCAGTGCCATAGAGATCCCCAACGACGGGCGATGAATAAAGTTTGTCGTTAGCTGGCGCGCTCGAACAGGATTGATTCGGAGTGATTGCTGACCACAGAACACTCCCAGTAGCTGAGAGTGCGTGTATATATCCATCTGTCGTCGTCACAACGATCTCCTTGCCGTTGATCGGATTCCGATCGAGGTCGGCAACAGCTGGTCGGGTAGGACCGAGGCCCGCAGAGGAGACTGGAAAAAAATCTGGATTCTGAGCAGCGGCGGATGAGCACAAGAAAAAAGCTACACAGACTACTACTAGTAAGGATAGTAGCGAGGACTGCGATGTTATCGTCTGTGGCTGGAGTCCTGGCTCGTTGTTACCTGACATCGATATACCCCTCTTACGTGCCTGGCGGAGACTTCATCTACCGCGACCCGCTCTGCGTTCATGAACTATAACGACCTTGCATGGAGTGTTTCTACTCGCAAGACACCTGGCTATGTCGTAGCAGAATCGGGCGATGACGCTTCCTATAATTGTACTGGTCTACCGGCGTTCCACAAAGAAAATCGGCATGGAAAACAGATTTTATTTGCGACGCTTGGCTGGGACGAGGATTTAGCTACCAATGCTTGTCGGACGAGAGAAGGTGTTGACGAATATAGTTCGACACACCCTCTTCCAAGGAGGACATCGGCTTCGTATATCCAGCGCTGCGAAGCTTAGACATCGGAGCTTCGGTGAAGTATTGGTACTGGTTCCTGAGGGATTCTGGCATCTCGATGTACTTGATATTTTCTGGAAGCTCCATAGCCTTGAAGACGGCGGCGAGGAGGTCGTTCCACGAGCGTGCACGGCCAGAGCCGACGTTGTAGAGCCCGTTAACAGACGGGTTTTTCAGGAGCCACCACATTACGTCGCAGCAATCTTTTACGTAGACGAAATCTCGCATCTGCTCGCCGTCTTTGTACTTCGGATGATACGACTTGAAGAGCGAAAAAGACCCCGTTGCTTTGATAGTGTTGAACGCCTTCCAAGCGATGCTGGCCATGACGCCTTCGTAGTACTCGTACGGGCCATAGACATTAAAGAACTTGAGTCCGGCGATTGAGTTGAGGAGTCCGTTGTCTCGTGCCCATAGGTCGAATATCTGCTTTGAGTCTCCGTACGGGTTGAGAGGCTTAAGGGCATCTATGGTACGCTCGTCATCGGAGTATCCATGAGCACCATCACCATAGGTAGCGGCGCTGCTGGCATAAATAAAACGGATCTGATTAGAGAGGCAGTAGCGCGCCAGCTCGCGGGTGTACTCAATATTGTTTTGGCGCAGATACTCCACGTTGCGTTCGGTCGTAGCTGAGCACGCCCCCATGTGAACTATCGCTTCTATTCCGCGAGAGAGCTTGTCGGAGGTGATCTGATTGATGAACGCTGATTTGTCTTCAAAGCCACGAATGCGCTTGTTGGCTAGGTTAGGCTCACGTCCTGGCGCGTCAGCCGCGTCCACTGCGAGAATATCTGTGAGGCCCTCAGCATTGAGCTTGGCGATAAAAGCGCTTCCGATGAATCCCGCGGCCCCAGTGACGACTATCATCTCATGAGAATACTCAAGCCAGGAGTGGATGTCCAACTACAGCAAAAGAGTCGAATTTATCCATGAAACCCGAGGCGTTGTCTGCGAGCTGCGCGCAGTCGTCCTTAGCGATGAATGGCGATACCCAGGCGGCGCGTGTCCTTGCCGGTTCCTTGTGAGGCTGGAGAATGGACCTGAGTGATGCGAATGAGCACCTCCGTGTCACCTCCGCGTGAGGCAAGAGGCGGGATCGGCACATCCGTCCACTCGTTTGTCTCATCAAGTGGGGTGGAGAGAATTTCATCTCCGTTTGAAGTGGTAATCTGGAGACGCTGGCCACGCCAAGGAGACATGACCTTGAGAGTTCCCGATGCGGATGACCCAGGAATGCGAGCAGGAGTTGCTATCGCTTGGATCCAGCAGTGCTCTTCTCGTGATGGCGCGCACGAGGGAATAAGCCTCTCTCCCTCTCGAGTAAACGTGACAACGTCAGTGTTGTTAACCATCGCAGAGCGAAGTGGCTTTACTATGGTGATGGCGGGATTCTGAGGAAAACGCTGGGGGCGCTCGTCACCAGCGCTTCTCCACTCAACCTCGTAAGAAGTTGGTAAAGGGGATGAATACGAGCTTGGAATGATGATGTGGCCGTACCCCTGCATACCCAGATTTTCAAGAGGCGTCTTTGAGATGTCAAAAGAATCGACGCCCGGAAGGTTGAGAATCTCCCACGGTATCTGGAGTTGTCCTGCTACAGCGACGTCTTCCAGCGGTTGTCGTGCAGTTGTAAACCAAACAAAAAGAGCGTCGCGAGAATCGCCTCTCCACATCGCGTCGCGAATAATGACTGCGCTCCGAGCGCAGGGCAGGGCGAGCAGACATATAGCGATAAGGCTGCGAAGCGTTGCATCGAGTGAGGATCCTCGCTTTGGTGGTGCTAGGAGCGAAAACGCATATGCTGCGAGTACTGCCATGTATGGAATTATCACAACCATATTGCGGGTAAAGTTGGCTCGCTGCATGAACATGAGTGCGCAGTATGCCAACGGAAACGAGGCGAAGATAATCGCCTGCTGGCGATTCCGTTGTACGAGTGCCGCGCAACCGACAGCAGCAAATGCTGACGCGAGCCACCCAACGCCATCAGCTGTGAGCCAGCTGAAGTAGAACATGGCCTGTTCGATTCCTGGCTCTGAGGAGTGTCCCGCGTGTCCAGCGACTGCGTAATGCCAAAGCTCGTATGAGATTCCGGCCCAAAATTCATCAAACGCAAGGACAGAGAATGGTGCCCCTAGTAGAAATCCCGCGAGTCCGGCGAGGCTTAAGGCTAGTAGCGACCGCAGGCTTCGGTCTCGCATCGCCCATAGAGAGAGTGGCACGATGGCGATAGGTGCAGCGTTGTATTTAGCGGCGCACGCAAGACCAGCAAGGAGGGAGCTTGCGCATAGTTGAGAGCGTGCGCGCATTGAGCAGTTGGCTAAGGCAAGTGCTGTGCAGCCGACACATAGCAATGCCATGAGCGTGTCGACACCGATGATGTATGAGTTCTTCAGAAACTCGGGCGACCCTAATGTTAGCGCAGTGGCAAGGAAGGCCGCTGTAGTCTGACTGGTCAGACGAAGAGTGATGAGAAACACAAGAGCCCCGATAGCGATCGCCCAGCTGACACTCTCAAGGCGGTTCCAGAGCAGAATGTTGGGGTGAGATGGGGTGAACGCGTAGGTGCCGATTCCAAACTGGTTGCGAGTGCGTACCTCTCGTAACGACGACAGCCTACCAGCCATCTTCTCCCAGGCCGCGCTTGCGTACACCACAGGCATACGAAGATAGAAATGAAGTGCCGGCTTATTAAAATAGTGCGGGTTTAATCGCCCCTCTTGGGCCATCTCTACGGTGTGATTGAAGTGGTGAGCATCGTCCTCTTGATAAAAGTAACGGGAGTTGCTCGCAACGAGAGGCCACGTGACTGTGTAGTACATCGCCGCTACAGCGAGTAACCAAACAGCGAGTAGCAGGCGTTTGCGTTGCATGAGCGAAGCCCGAGTGCTCGAGAGGGTTAGTCGATGTGTGAAAATATTTGAGAGGCCGCAAAGCGAACTTTTTTATTTGACGCGGCTGCGTCCTGCGCCGAGCGATAGCCGAGAGCGCACGCGACCTTAGTTGAGTAGCCACGCTCGGGCAGACCCAAGAGTGCGTTATACTGGTTTGGATCAATTCCCTCTAACGGGCACGCGTCTATTTTTAGCAGCGCTGCCGCCGAGAGTAGAGAGCCGAGCGCGAGGTAGACTTGGTGAGTTGCCCAGGACTCGACGGCTCCTGACTTGGTGAGGCTTGCAGTGAAGTCGATGATGAGTTGGCGGTAGCCCGCAAGATTCTCAGCGGACACCCCGCGTTCTGAACATACCTGACCCAGAAATGCGTCGATATACGCTGTATCAATTGAGGTCTTTGCGGCGAGTACCACGAGATGTGATGCCTCAGTTATTTGTGGCTGATTCCACGAGTGTGGCTGAAGTTGGCTCCGCAGGCTGGCGTTGGAGACTACGACAAAGTGCCAGGGTTGGAGGCCGAATGAAGATGGAGCCATTTGAAGAGACCGCTCCAGTACTTTCCAGTCAGAGTTTGCTATTTTTTTGGATGGATCAAACCGCTTGGTCGCGTAGCGCCACGTGAGTGCTTGTTCGATAGTGAGTTGAGTTGACTGATCCGCCATAAATTATCTCTCCTTACATCCTTATAATCCGTGAGCGAGTGTAATCAGCGAGCCTGCCGGAAGTCTTCGGGGGCTTTTTTGCTCTTCGAGAGCAAGTGATTGGATCGATATCGATACGTCCTTATCATTAAACATATCAAGTGCGATATTTCGCGCTACATCTGAGGTGCTCGCTGAAGAGTGATTAGTGAAGTATACGACCCCGGCGTCGCAGTCGAGTACGTCGAGAGCTAGTTTAACGATATCTGGCGCTTTCTCATCGAGAGTCCACGTGTTGTTCTTAGATACTCGACTGAAAGAGGGAGGATCGATAATTACGATATCGTAGAGACTTTCTTTTCGATATTCGCGAGCCATGAACCCGAGCGCGTCGTCGACGATCCATCGTACGGCATCGGCAGCAACGCCTGATGCCGCCGCATTTCTTTTGGCGCCCTCGATTGCGCGTTTAGCGAGGTCTACGTGAGTAACTTGGAGGTTTGGAATGTTTGCACAGAAACACGTTGCCAGGCCCGTGTAGGCGAAGAGATTAAGGACCCTCAGTGGACGACGCTTCTTTTCAAACAGAGCGCGAGCGGCGGCAGCGACTTCTGGCAAATAAAGAGCGTGCTCTGGGAAGAGCCCCACTTGACCATTCGACATGAGTTCTAAGTGCATTTGAACACCACTGATCGTTGCGGTCCATGTGGTGAAACGCTCTGCAGAGAATTCCCAGCGGTCGGGTGGAGAGTACACCGCCGAAGCTTGCTCCCAGAGCGCTGGCGGCTGTCGCCTGCTCCACGAGCTTAGAGACGATGGGCGATCGATTATGAACGAGCCAAATTGCTCTAATTTTCTCCCGTCTCCAGAGTCTAATAGTGTGTATCCGGGGATTTGTGACGGCATGGTGGGGAGTATGCCACAGCGACTGGGTGCTGCCCACCCGTAGGGGAGCGAAGTTTTTTTAAGGGGAATAAAGGGGTAGGCTTGTGAGAGGGATGTGAGAAAAGGAAATCCGGCGCGTGACTTTGGGGGAGAGATGGGGAGGGACAGAGAGACGGAACCCAAAATCACGCACCGGACTGGTGTTGCCACCCGCGCACTATAGAGCAAGGCGTATGCCATAATGAAACGACGGTTGAGCTGCGCCGATTTCAACAGAGTGTGAGAAATATCAGTTGGTTATTTTGATGCGAGCAAATCGAACTGATCGCGGATGACGTGAAACGGTTGCGTAGTAAGAACGTGCGCTACACAAACACTCCTCGCTTTCACCTTCCAGAAATGAATCGGCGAATCGGTGATCGTTGCTTCAGAATATTTTAAAAAAAGATCGGGGTTGCGCGACGCGAGACTGCGCAGCAAATCCGTTGCGCAATGTGTCACTGCGTTGCGCGGACCGGTTCATCGCCGAGCGATTCGTTGTACTGGATGGTGAAGCGGGGGTGGGGGTGAAAAGAAAAAACCCGATGTGTGGCTTTGGGGGAGAGATGGGGAGGGACAGAGAGACGGAACCCAAAACCACACAGCGGGTAGGTGTTGCCACCCATAACGTTATCAGCAATGTGCGTGCCAAATTGAAACGATGGTTGCGAATCGACGTGTTGGGCTTTAAAGTGTGTAAAACCAGCTAGTTGGGAAGCTGGAGCTGCTTGCGCTATGGCGCGGGCCTCTCTGAAACCGTTGCGGAGCAGGGAAGCGCACTACCCATACACTTCCACTTATTAGTTGTTACATACTCTAATCCACCCCTCGCTGAGACTTGCTTCAGTTTATTTCAGCCAAAAAATGCGCCGATTGCTAACTGCTCCCCGGTACTCCGTCGATACTCCCTCTAGAAAGGTGGTTATAAAAGATCGACCACCATGAAACGGATGTATCGTTCAAGGAGTGAGCAGTGACAACGAAATCCAAGCTTGAGGAGGTCCAATTCTACGCGGACCGTTCTAAAGACGCCCTCGTGACAGTTATTCGTAGTGTAATCCAGAATCCTCGCATATCAGATGAAGAGCGCCTCGAGGCGCTCAGGGTTATGGCGGAGCATCACAGTCAGATAGCTGAGTTTATCGCGGGGCGAATAGCTGACGGTGAGAAAAAGGGTATGGAGATGGCACACTCCAAACTGTCCACAGCAGTGAAGGTAGATCCGAAGTGGGATGCTTAGAAACGTGTCACCGATACGTAACGACGTTCCCTAAACACTCGTTGTTGAGGCTGTGTAAGAAGCCGGCGCCTCATGTTCCAGCTCGCGTTGAAATGCCTCAAACTGCTGCGGAGTGACATTTCGATGGAGTACTCGGAATTGGAAGATGTCACGAAACATCTTCATCGAATCGAGGATAAGATTTACTTTTGAGCCCGGCACATTCGACCAGTTGATCGGAACCTCCTGCACAGCGATATCAGCCTTTTTCGCGATGTAGAGCAGCTCCACGTCGAAACTGAATCGATCGGAGCGCTGCTTGCGGAACAAGAACAGTGCTACGCTGCGGGTAAACATCTTAAAGCCGCATTGGGTGTCTGTAATCGTTGGCACAAGCACCGTGTTCACGCACCGATTGAAGATGCGTCCCAACAGACGACGATGGACGGATGTCGATACTTTGGTTTGCGCACTCGCGAGTGCGCGTGAGCCGATGGCAATCGGTGCGCCTGCGATAAGGGCATTGTTCAATCTGTGGAACTCTTCAATTGGAGTTGCGCCGTCGGCGTCCGCGAATAGAATCTTTTTACCCCGGCTGTTGAGTACTCCAA
>OMII01000038.1 GCA_900299055.1 Pseudomonadota bacterium
TCTTTATCATGTGCCGAAGCCATTCAGGTGGCCAAAGAGTCGGATGTCTCACACGGCAACACAGCATAAAAACGAGCAATTTTGTCGATTTTAGCGCGAATGCGCGGACGGCCTATCGAGTCCGTTACGAGAGCGCGCTCAGAGGCCCTGAAACGGGGCAAGGCCAGTATCTCCCCCGACAGCGCCAATAAGCTGCTCGACCGCACGCTCCGGGTGTGGCATCAGCCCCACGATATTACCGCCATTATTCGTAATACCGGCGATGCTGTGGAGGGAGCCATTAACATTTACCGACCGGTCGTCTGACCGCACATCCCCGCCTGGCGAGCAGTATCGAAATACAACCTGCCCGTTGCCCTCAAGGGCCTTTAGGGTCTCCGGATCGGCGAAATAGTTCCCCTGAAAGTGTGCAATCGGGCAGGTTATAACGCTGCCGACCTTGGTATGTTGAGTGTAAAATGACCGCGGAGACTCCACTTTTATGTGGACGAATCTGGAGAGGAAGCGTCTCCCGACGTTTTCTAGAAGCACACCTGGCAAAAGACCGGCTTCGCAAAGGATCTGAAATCCATTGCAAATCCCTAGCACCTTACCTCCCCGCTCAGCGAACGCCCGAACCGAATCCATAACTGGCGAAAGCTTTGCCAATGCCCCAGTTCGTAGGTAATCGCCATACGAAAATCCTCCCGGAAGCACCACGAGGTCAGGCTTCTGAAGGTCGGAATCGCGATGCCAGACCTTTGTGGTTTTAGCCCCCAAGAGCCCGCCGTACACATACTCGATATCCTGGTCGCAATTAGTGCCGGGGAAAACGACTATCGAGACTCTCACGCCAGCTCCTTTATCTCGTATTGTTCAATCACAGGATTAGCAAGAAGAAGCTTACACACCTCATCGACCTGTCGAAGCGCAACATCCTTCGAGACACCCTCAACATCGAGCTCTATTACCCGTCCAACTCGGACGTTCTTGACCGCATCGTACTTCTGGTCCTTGAGTCCGGTTTCGACGGCCTTTCCCTGAACATCAAGCACGCCTTGTTTTAGACGAACTAGCACTTGGTATCGCATCCTATCCTCCGACTATAAACAGTTACGCCAATGCTCTATCGACAATTAGGTCTACCTCACGAAGAAACCTGTCGACACTGAAGAGCTCTTGTATCTCAGTCGCTGAAAGTTTTCCTGTGATGGCTGGGTCGGCCTGCACCCGTTCCAAGAGGGTCGCGCCCCCGTCAAATGCTGCGATTGCATGGCGCTGAACCAGCGTGTACGCCTCTTCGCGGGTGAGTCCGTGGTCAACAAGTGCCAACAGCAGGTGACCCGAGAATATAGTTCCACGTGTTGACTGCAGATTGGCAAGCATCCGTTCCGGCGACACCACGAGGTTCTGAACCACATTCGTGAACCGTGTGAGCATGAAGTCTAGGGCGATGCACGCATCGGGTACAGCAACCCTCTCCACGGAGCTGTGACTAATATCGCGCTCATGCCACAGAGCGATATTTTCAAAGCAGGCCTGAGCGTATCCTCTAAGAAGCCGTGCTAGTCCAGTGAGATTCTCCGTCAAGATTGGGTTCCGCTTATGTGGCATCGCAGAAGAGCCTTTTTGACCAGGGGCAAACCCCTCCATCACCTCTCGAACCTCTGTTCGTTGTAAATGTCTTATCTCGACTGAAAAGCGCTCAATCGAACTACCGATGCCGGCAAGGCACGCCATAAACTCCGCGTGCCGGTCCCTGGCTACAACCTGCGTTGCCACCGTCTCGGCGTTGAGTGACAACGACTTCATTACGTGCGCTTCCACTGCCGGATCAATACCTGCATACGTTCCGACAGCACCCGAGAGCTTTCCGGTAGACACCGTATCGATCGCTCGGGACAAACGCTGCCGCTGCCTTTTTACTTCAGCGAACCAGCCCGCAAGCTTGATTCCGAACGTAGTGGGTTCGGCATGAATGCCATGGGACCGCCCGATGCAGGGCGTGCGTTTAAACTCGAGAGAACGCGCTTTTATGGCTGCCAGGAGACCCTCTAGCCTCTCATCGAGCAGTAGGCCAGCTCGACGGAGCTGAACGGCGAGGCACGTATCTACAACATCGCTTGATGTCATTCCCTTATGAACGAACCGCGAGAGTGGGCCCACGTGCTCAGCCACATTAGTCAAGAATGCTATGACATCGTGCTTGACCTCTCGCTCGATCTCGTTGACACGCTCAGCGGAGAATCCAGCGCTTTTGTTATACGCGTCGAGTGCCTCCTGGGGAGCCTGGCCAACCTGTACCAAACCCTCCAAAGCGTGCCGCTCAATCTCAAGCCAGATGCTATAACGAGAATCGTCAGACCAAATGGTCGACATCTCCTGATTTGTGTATCGTGGAATCATGCGTTAATCACCGCCTTTTGAGGAGCTCTTGCATCCAGCTCTAGACACGGCAGACTCTCGTACACGTTACCACACAATAATGTCTGGAGGCCTGTCGCCCGATCGGCGCACCGTTGTAGATAACGATTGGTTGTTTGCAGTGCTAGCTGGGGAGTATTGCTGTTCTCGCTAAGGTGGCCGAGAACGATATGAAAGAGCTCAGGGTGCATAATCTCTTCAAGGAGCTGTCCCGCCGCTTCGTTGCAGAGGTGACCATGAGTGGACGCAATCCGCTGCTTTAGCTCCCAAGTATAGCTGCACGATTGTAACATCTCCTGGTCGTGATTTGACTCAAGAAGGATAGCATTAGCTCCTCGAACGTGCTCCTGAACTAGTGTCGTTACCCGACCAAGATCTGTAACGAGAACGAGCTTTAGGCCCTCACCTCTTATAGAAAAGCCAACCGGATCTGACGCGTCATGTACGATGCTAAACGGCGTAATCTCCACGGGACCGACACAAAAATCCGAGCCCGTCTTGAATATCTCGCGACCGCGGGGCTTGGCAATTCGTTCCATGGTCGCAGCATTTGCATAGACAGGAATTCCGTAGCGACGACTGAGAGTGGCTACACCGTGAATGTGATCTGCGTGCTCGTGGGTAACAAGGATTGCTTGGAGGGTTCGAGGATCTACTCCAACTTCTGCCATGCGGGCCTCGGCTTGCTTGCCCGAGAGTCCGCAATCAACAAGAAAGCGAACCCCTGCCGCCTCGACGAAGGTGCAATTAGCTTTACTACCTGATGAAAGCACTGAAAAACGCATGGCCAGATATCACCATGGTACAAGACTCAGGGCAAGATGATTGCTCGGTAGAGCGCTCAATTTACGATCGACACCTGCGAGGAATCCGAAGCCCGACCACCTAGTTCCTGAAGCACTCTTTGGGCGAGATTCACGAATCTATCTGCAGCTGGTCCAGTTCCGCTTGCAGCAGGCGCTCCTGAATCACCTCCCTCTCGAATTGAAACGTCTATAGGAAGCTGGGCCAATAAAGGAACACCAAACTCTCGGGCCGTTTTTTCGCCCCCGCCGCTTCCGAACACCGGCAACACCGTTCCATCCGGAAGTGGCAGCCCCGAC
This sequence comes from Pseudomonadota bacterium, assembly GCA_900299055.1. Taxonomy (GTDB): domain Bacteria; phylum Bdellovibrionota_C; class UBA2361; order UBA2361; family OMII01; genus OMII01. Next base: position 3,507 of record OMII01000038.1, read on the forward strand.
ATATTCTCAACGATGCCGAGTATTGGCACCTGCACTTTACGGAGCATATTGATCGACTTTCGGACATCCGCAAGAGCGACCTCCTGTGGAGTAGTGACCACGACAGCTCCTGCGAGCTTCACAAGTTGTGTAAGCGATATCTGAGCGTCCCCGGTTCCTGGGGGCATATCGATTATCAAGTAATCAAGCACCCCCCAGCTGACATCCTCAAACATTTGATTGAGCGCTTTGTTAAACATTGGTCCGCGCCAAATCACCGCATCGTCCGGGTTTTGCAGAAAAAACCCGAGGGAGATGTATTTAATCCCGTGCTTGACCGGCGGAATCAGGCGCTCCTCGTGGTCTGGAATAACGCTCCCCCCGCCCATGAGCGTTGGAATGCTTGGTCCATAAAAGTCTCCGTCGATAAGCCCCACCTTAGCGCCCGTCTTGGCGATGGAGATAGCAA
>OMII01000039.1 GCA_900299055.1 Pseudomonadota bacterium
ATGACACGATCGATGTCGAATGTGACTGAAGTTTGCGAGTAGTTAGTGGAGATGACAGCAATTTTGCCTTCACCTGCGTTAATTCTACGCACTGCATCCTGCTGCTCCCTGTGTGAGAGCTCTGCGTGTAGGGGAATAACGGTTATCTCTGGCGCTACGCGTGCTATCTCATCCGCAAGCTTAGCGATCGGCCCCTTGCCATAGACAAAAGTTAACGATCTGTCTGCGGAGATAATGTCCTCTAGCACAGAGCCTCGTCCGTGGTGCTCTAGGTCCGTGATTTTATAGTGCTTCGCCGGGATATTAATGACTGGGACTTTAATCTTGTTCTGGCCTTCCGCGAAGTAGTTAACGATCGGCGCCGGGTCGATCGTGGCGCTGAGAACGACCAGCTTGAAGTCGTAACCGTCCTGCAATAATTCCTTCCAGAGGCAGAGAAGCATGGCGCCTTTTGCTGTTCGCTCGTGGGCTTCGTCCATCACGAAGGCGTATTTTTTATTTCGATCGAGTTGAGGCACATACTCTTTCCTCATTCTATTCAGCATCGCCTTGAGGTGGTATCCCTCGGTGGTGAAAACTGCCTGACAATCGGTGTCAGCCTCCCTGCGACGTCCGTGTCGATAGCCAAACTTTTCTCCGAGTGGAGAACCGTCTCGTTCGGCGGTGTGTTCAGCCAGCATTACTGCACCGATGCGTCGGGGGTTTGTGACTATTAGTTGATAGCCAGCTTCTACAATTGCCTCTGATATTCCGACGCTTTTGCCGGTGCCAGTGGGAGCCAGAACGACCATCACTTGGCTTTCATGAAATGTCTTCATGATAGTCGGCATGAACGGATCGATCGCGAGCGCGCCGTGAGTCTCACGTGTGGTCTCTGGGTTGGGGGCCTGGTTGGTGGGTTTGGCTACCGTTGGTCTGGCTGGGAAGGAGCTGAGGGTAGGTGTGAAATCGGCAATTGCGGAGGCGGCACGCTTAAACCGTGCTGGGACTCCATGGTCGTCCCGCATTCGTCCCCCCTGATTATACGCTGCATTAGCGCGGTTCTGGGCTGAACGCATCACGCGACTACGTCCGCCGGGGGTCTCCATTGATCCCATGATAATGTCCTTATTTCAATGGGTTATGCACTCGCTTTGTTGCTCGTTTTCGAGTAACATCTTGTTTGACTTCGTTTGTAGCTAAGGCGCAAAAACAAAACAAGATAAAACTCCGTAAAACCAAAAAAAGAACCAATCGAGCGCGCCGTCCTAGAGAAAACTACCAGGCGCATAGCGGTCGTTCGAGCCTTTTGGTAGGCCCTGTCCGGTATGGCAGTGATGGTAGCCCGTGAACCGGAGAATTGGTGGGTCCCATGCATAGCGAGGTGCACGTAAATGAGATAGTTTCGTGGCCGCATATGAGCGCCGCCACGGGCCGCACAAGAATAGTGAAGTGTCATGCTACAGGTTAGTAATTTAGAGAAGCATTTTGGGGAGCGGGTCTTGTTTTCCAAGGCCACCTTAACAATCGCTCCGGGGGAGCGCGTCGCCCTATTCGGAAGAAACGGCTCAGGCAAATCGACATTACTCAAGATTATCGCTGGGGAAGATACGCCCGACGATGGAGATGTGAGCACTCCACGTGGCTATAAGATCGGATACCTAAAGCAGCACCTGTCATTCTCAAAGGACACTGTGCTGGAGGAGGTCTGCTCAGCGCTGCCTGGAGATCCGGTAGCCGAGCAGTATAAAGCAGAAATCGTGCTCGAGGGGTTGGGTTTTTCAGAGGCAGAGCTTGCGCTTTCACCAACAGCGCTTTCAGGAGGTTTTCAAATCCGAATCAACCTGGCGAAGCTCATCATATCGGAACCGAACTTACTCTTGCTCGATGAGCCCACCAACTATCTGGATATCGTTTCACTCCGATGGCTTGAAAACTTCCTACAGTCGTGGCCGGGTGAGATGATTGTTATCTCGCACGATCGATATTTTTGCGATCAGGTCAGCACCCATAGCGCACTCCTTTACAGAGCTGGATTTCGCAAGATTGAAGGCAACTCACAGAAGCTCTTTGAGCGTATCGAGGCCGATGAGGAGCTGCATGAGCGTACGCGTGAGAATCGTGAGAAAGAGATTAAGCGCATGGAGGCTTTTATCAATCGATTTAAGGCCCAAGCCAGTAAGGCCTCAGTTGTTCAGTCGCGCGTCAAAGCTCTCAACCGCATCGAGCGGCTCGATGAAATTTCTAGTGATCCAACACTCGATTTCTCATTTGTGCACTCACCTTTCCCTGGGCGATTCCCGCTAGAAGTACGTGATGTTTCATTTGGATTTGACGCAGATAAGCCGCCCCTGGTTCAGGGCCTCTCGTTTTCGATGAAGAAGGATGATCGAATCGGAATTATTGGAAAAAATGGCCGCGGCAAATCAACGCTCTTAAAGCTTCTTGCGGGAGAGCTAAAGCCACTCTCCGGGGACATAGTATCGAGCCCGAATACGAACCTGTCATTTTTTGCGCAAACAAACACGAACCGATTGGCACTCTCGAATACTATCGAGCATGAGATCCAACTGGTGAATCCCAAGCTAGGGCGAACCGCTGTGAGAGCTATTTGCGGTTGTATGATGTTTGAGGGCGACGATGCGCTTAAGAAGATCTCTGTTCTTTCAGGAGGTGAGCGCAGTCGCGTCTTGCTCGGAAAGATTTTAGCCACACCGAGTAACGTGCTCTTACTAGATGAGCCCACAAACCATTTAGATGTAGAGTCGGTCATGGCGTTGACAGACGCGCTTGAAGAATTTGAGGGCTCTGTGGCTATCGTCACCCACAGCGAAGAGATTCTACGTCGTGTCGCCAAGCGGCTAATCATTTTTCAGGGAGAGTGCCCATTCGTCTATGAGGGCACCTATGATGAGTTTCTTGATTCGATTGGATGGGAAGGCGAAGAGGCGTCAGCCGGAGCCAAGAAGAAAAAAAAGCCATCTGAGTCCAGAAACCAGAAGCGAGAGCGTGCCGAGCAGGTTCAAGAGCGCTCTCGAGCATTGACCCCAGCCAAACAGGAGGTTGAAGATTTAGAGCGCTTCATCCAAAAGCTTGAAGACACGGTAGAGACGTCGCAGCGAGAGCTCGCAGAAGCTTCGAGCAATGGTAATAGCGCACGTATTCAGAGCGCGTCGCAGGTGCTCGCCAAGGCACGGAAGGATCTCGAGGAAAAGTTGGCCCTTTGGGAGGCCGCCACGAAGCGCGTTGAGGAACTTGAGCGGGTCTTCGAGTAATCTCCATGGCGAGAAGGGTCTCTCGGTGATACAAGTCACGAAGTAGACTCTTCTGAGGAAACAGCCTATGCGTTTTAATTCGTTTCTGCTTCTCTCGATAGTGCTCTCTGGGTGTGCAGTACTGGAGCCGGGACATGATCAAGAAGCTTCATCAGGAGAGGTGCCAGAGGTCTCGTTTAATCTCTCGATGAGCCGAGCCTCATTAACAACGACAGAGTTTGAGCAATACAAATCGATGCCGGTCGGATTATTTGCCGAGTGTGGTACGATCCATCGTGGTCGGGCTGACACACGAGATCAGCGACTAGAGAAGGTTGACCCAGCGAGGTCTCGAGATGCACAGGCTCTGGCTTATCATCTGTTTGAACGTCTTTCGGGGGCAGATCGTCCGCCAGTCGATGAGCCAGGTACAAACGCAAGCCTTGCTGACCCCGGTAAGTTTACGCTCAAACTTAACGTTGGGGACAAACACGTTGAGCTAGTCACGTCCCTTGATTTTGTGGAGCGTAGGCAGGCGTCGATCGCTACGGATGCCCATAACTTTACAAAGCAAGTGCGGGCACTCACTTCAAGCATTATGTGTGGCAACAACGATTTCTACGGAATCGGCAGAGCCCGCTAGAGAGGGTTCCTCTTTCCGCAGTCCGCCGGTATTAGAAGGACAATGTCTTGCTAGTTTTTGAGCGGTTTTCGCAAATTGCAGTATGAAGCTCAACGCATTCTACTTGTTAGTTTTGTTGGATATGAAGTCCCGAAGACATTCGCTGTAGAGCTTGTTCCAATGGGCATTTGGGTGCCCGTCTGACAATCGATACGTGTTGCTGTTGAACTCTGGCAGGAAGCAGGGAGCAACTTCAAACGCATTCTCCGAGAAAAACGCACCAAACGATCCATCGACTGCGGTCATGGGAGCTATCACTAATCGGATTCCTTGGGCGTCTGTTTCATTTTTAAGTATACGCAGGAGTCTCTTTGTTACTGCTTCGGCATACTTCGCCTTCACGCGCGCCCTGATTGTATCGAGGGCGTTCTCGACAAGCGAGAGGATGCGCGACATTCGCCACATACCGTTCATACGCTTGCCTTGCCAGTAGAAGCAGTGGTTCTCATCGCATACCGGAAAGACAGCGTTGGGTTCCGATGTTCGCTGAAATAGTGTGGACTTGATGTTGCGGTCGTTATGAAAGCCGGCAAATCCGTAAATCACCACCGAATTGTGTTTCTGTGCATAGCGATTCGCCAAACGTCGAAACGTGAGGAGTGATTGATAGGTTCCATACCCAGCCACGCCAAAGTTCTCTACGGAGTATGAGGGGAGCCGTTTCTGTAGCTGTGCTCCGAGAGTGTCGGTGTCGTCCAGTCCAAACCCTTCAATGAAAGAACATCCTAGAAGCCCAATAAAGCGCTGCGCAGGGGAGGGAGACTGTCCCGAAAATCGAGCGCCATTCTCCTGGTAGGTTACTTGGAAAGTTCGAGCTGGCTCGTCAGAGGTGTCCGCATACTGGTATGTGCCGGGTTTATGTGTCCAGCCCATGATCTGATCATGTTGGTACGACCCGGAAAGATGCTGAGTCTGAACTCCATTTTGAGGCAACTTGAGAAGTGCGCCAACGATTTCGACCACGACTATGCTCACACATAGTGGAGCTATGACGTTTCGAAGGAAGCGGGTAGCTGTGTTGTTGGCAACCGGCATATCCGAAGAGGTATATCCTGCTCTTAATTAAGACCGCAATATACCGCCATCTGCGCGCAGGGCTCATCTGCCTTTTGAGAGATCCTCGGCACTATCTTCAGCCATGACCTTTTTGCGAACAGGATTAACACTTCATGGTCCTGGTGAGTTGCCTAAATATTACCCAATCCGAAACCTAGATCGTTAGTCATTCAGCGACGTGCGCACAGTGCCGTAGCAGTGGAGGAAAAGGATGCACGTAGCCCATCGACAACGTTTGTCCCATCATCCACTGGCGTGACTCTTTTCACCTAGGGAAATGTATCCGCAGTCTCTCAATGAGTAATGTCACGGCAGGCTTCCACAAGCCGAAAGCCTTGATCCTCTGCGAGTATCTCAGAGACTTACAAGATGCAGCCCCGGCGTATTACAGAGGTGATAATCATCCTTCAACAAGGGCCCCTCAAAACAAAGGCGACCACATATCCTTATTGGGAGCGGCATCGTTGCTCGGAGTTGGGGCCGTAGGGGATAGGTGGCCAAGGATCCCGTATTGCTGATCCTTATAGATCAGGCTCCACGACGTGCTCATGTCCTGTGGCACATCGCTATGCGCGGAGATCAGAATGTGTGTCGGCCGTAAGATCTCCAGAGCTCTCTCACTCTCTGGAGTCCCCAATTGGAGTGCTTCGCTATTGAGACGTTCTGACTCTGCTGAATATACCTCCTCATACCGACCATCCATAGAGATGGTCATACGTGGGTAAAGCCGCCACAACGCGAAGCTTCCGTTGTTGAAGTCTACCAGCAGCCTACCTTCAATTCCTTTATCTCGGAGCCACTGAATCGCAGCTACAGGGTACTGGGAGTAGTCGAGGCTGAATGTCGCCAGACGTGTGCTTGATCGAGCGATCGTGACGAGGCACATTACCACCACGAATACTCCGGTTAGCACCAGAACTCGTTCAAATCGGAGCAGGCGAAGCGGGAAGACTCGTCGAGCGTCGTCAACGAGCAGATTAAAATAACGACATCCAAAAACCGCGCAGACCAGAACGCTTGCGGTGACAAAACGCAGATGAGTGATGCCGCAGTATAGCCCGTACAGCATCATGCCCAGCGGTACTACGTTGTGACGGTAATCTCTTGCACGTGTGACCCCATAGCCGATCGCTCCTATGAGTAGTAGCACTCCTGCGAAGAGTGGTGGATGTTGCCATAAGGGATCCCACTCCGCGATAGATGGACGCTGCATGGCGAGAGCGTGAAGGAGATACTGTAAAAACGTGATGAAGCCATAAGGAGTAAAAAATGGGGCTGCGCTCGAGAGCGTAGCTACGCCAACGAGGGGCCAGGAACGTTTTCCTTCAGTGAAGGAGAGAAGGGTCCAAAGCCATAAAAATGTCATGCCCAGTGCGTAGCCTCCGTGAAGGTTCACCCAGGCGATTGATAGAAGTGGCAGCGTAAGGACATATCGTAAAGTGCCTCGCTCTCGGTGTGTTATGAGGGCAAACAATTGGTATGCAAGAAACAGATATGTAAAAGTTTGGCAGCGAATTGTGCTGCCCCACGCATAAACACCCTGCCCCAGGCAGATGACAAGAAAAAAAAGGTTCAGAGCCGTGCCTGACGCGGCTACCCTCGTGGTTCTCACGATGAGAATAGTTGTGAGACATATCAGAGCAACCTTCAGGAGAATCAAACCACCATCTCCCCACCGTGAGGCGATAGACCAGAATACGACACCACTCAACCACTCGTGGTCTACCCATATGGGCAGAGTTGGGGAAAAAGCGAATGGATCCACCATCGGTACCCTACCTGTTGTTTGCACGAGGCGTCCCATCGCCACGCGGGCGAAGAGGTCGGGATCTGCGGGACTCCTGGGTAGAGTTGCCGTGATTGCGAGTATGAGTAAAGTCGCCAGCGTTACAGATGGACGGGTGAAAGTTACTCGTAAGCGGTCGCAGAGACTGCCAATCTTTAAAACAAAGGTATTCAAATGAGCGCGGCTCCGTTAGAGATGTGACGACTTCGTCAATCCTTTACCGCCTTAGTGATATTTGCAAGGGCTCTCGCTCAGCCCGCAACTTAGGGATGGAAAGAGAGCCAATTTTGTGAAAACTCGGAATCTTTGGGCTCTCTGACACCATCTTCAAAATATAAGGAGTGTCGTGCGGCTCCAAGCATCCTACGTTTCCATCCGACAAGGTTCGAACCATGGTTTCTTTGAGTGGCGCTCGAGTTCTCATAGCGCAGTTTCTGATTGTGGCGGTGTTTGCCCTCAGTGGATGCTCTTTAAAAATTCAGCACAGTGTTCCTCAGTTTGACAGAGTGGCTGGAAAGGGCCCACTGCTCCTCGTTCGCAACGATGAAACTAACAACGCAAATCAATTCTTTATAGACACCCTTGGTACCAGCGAGGCGTTGCGACTCGTCGTGAGAGAGCACGGGACACCAGACGCTATCAGTGTTGAGCGCGAGTTTCTGCAGCCGGTTCGCTTGAAACTGTACTATTCCGCGCGTGAGCAGGTATACGTGTGCGTGAATCAAGACGGTCGCTGGTATGTGGTCGGGGTAGAGCGTGCTTCGGAAGAAGATAACGAGAGCCTCGGAAAACAGCGCTCAAAACAGTCTCAGACGGTCGCAGAGCTGGCCACTCCAGCTCAAGCGACAGCATTTCAGCCCACACCACCTCTCGCTGTCCCGGCGCTTCCGTCCGTTGGAACGTCTGAGCTCCGCGGACAGCTCAAGCCTCCCAGCGCTGCTGGGCTCGCTTCGTTGCGACGCGGACCGAACGGCTACACTCATCAAGTCACCTTTGTCGGAGAGACCCTATACTCCTTGGCGGATTGGTACACTGAAGACCCAGGGAACGCCGCAATGCTTGCCAGCTCTAGTCAGCGTCCGATACAGCGACCCCTTCGCCTGGGAGACGAGATAGTTATCCCGCGCTCCTTAATGCGGAACCCCGAACCCTTCCCCGAGGCCCTCGTGCCGTAGCTGCGGCGCACATTAGATCTCCAAGATATTGGAACTCCAGCGAATAGCCGATCTACCGTGTAGCGACTCACTGGGTTTTATTTCTCGTCCAGCCGGGGTAAAGTTTCGCCCGAGCAAACTGTTTCCTCGGGGTCGTACATCAATGCTTCAAAGCGCGCGTCACTACAGAGCTGGTCGTAAAATATCTATTCAAAGCACCCTTGGCGGAGAGAGGATTCCTCTCGATCCGATAGATCAGGCGGTTGAGTTCCCGGTTGTGAAGATGTACGTGTGTGGATTGACACCACAAGATCATCCGCACGTTGGGCATGGTTTGGTGGCGGTGCGTTTCGATATGATCCATCGCTATCTCGAGTATCGGAAGTTAAATGTTCGATACGTGCAAAATGTGACTGATATTGACGACAAGATCATCGCAAAGACCCTTGCCCAGGGCGTTGACCCACTCAAGATGACTCGTGAGTACACGGATGAATTTTACGAACAGTGCGAGCGGTTACACGTACTGCCAGTTGATACATTGACGCGTGTCACGGAAGTAGTGCCCGAGATAATATCTTTCATAGAGAAGCTCATCGACAGAGGGTTCGCTTATGCGACACCTGAAGGTAACGTTTATTTTGATGTTGCGAAGAAAGACGATTACGGCAAGCTCTCTAACCAGAATACGAGTAAGTTGTATGAAAGTGTCCGCAAAGAGCTTGATAAAGAGAAGCGGTCCCCGCTTGATTTTGCGCTCTGGAAGCGTGACGAGAGCACCTCGCTATCAAAGCCATCACCATGGGGGACTGGTCGTCCGGGGTGGCATATCGAGTGCTCAGTGATGATTCATGAGACCTTGGGAGATCGAATCGACATTCATGGTGGAGGGCTCGATCTGAAATTTCCTCACCATGAAAACGAGATTGCACAGTCTGAGGCCTATAGTGGACAAACATTCTCAAATATTTGGATGCATTCGGGACTCCTCAATATTGATGGTCAGAAAATGTCTAAATCGCTTAATAACTTTGTCATCCTCTCTGAGGGCATTGCGAAGTATGGAGCGGCGCCGTTCCGATTCGCGGTGGCACGGCAGCATTATCGTTCCAATATCGATCTGACAGATCGACTTTTCAGAGAAAATCTGAACTCTCTCATAGAGTTTCATCGTCTCTTCGAGCGGGTTTTAACAGCGCCCATTCAGCTTGATTCGGGCACACTGGATTCCGACTCGCGTGCGATTATCGACGCGTTTGAGGAGGCCATGGATAATGATTTCAACTCACCAGAGGCTCTAGTGGTTCTTGAAAAGGCGCGAACTCGGGCAATCCAAGAGGTTGATGTCGGGGTGTCGATCTCAGATGCGTTGCGGGAGCGAGTCGCAGTTATTCGAGAGCTTGGTAAAGTGCTTGGTCTGTTTATTGATTCTCTTTCCGTAGTCGAAGCTGAGGGTTTGCGTTTAGCAGGGCGAGTAGCTGGAAGTGATGCTCTCACACCAGAGCAGGTTCAATCGATAGTAGCGGAACGCTCTGAGGCACGAGCCTCGAAAAACTTTGCTCGTTCCGATGAGCTACGAGCGAAGCTTGTAGCGCATGGGGTAGACGTCTTGGATTCAAAGAGCGGTTCGTCATGGCGTTTCGCATAGCTCTACTTGGAACGCGTGGAATACCAGCGCGCTACGGTGGATTCGAAACATTCGCTGAGCAATTGTCGCAGCGACTGGCGGCGCGCGGACATGAGGTCTTGGTATACGGCCGCTGCTCTTTTTTTGATAGATGGGGAAAGAGAGAGTCGCTCGGTGGAGTTCGAAGGCGAGTAGCGCCTACCGTATTCCATAAGTATCTAGAGACGCCGCTGCACGCGTTGACCTCATTTCTAGATGTTTTATTTCAGCGGGTAGACGCGATTCTTGTATGTAACGCAGCTAATAGTCCATTCGCTCCAATCCTACTCGCAAAGCGAGTGCCGATACTTATCAACGTAGATGGCATCGAGAGAAATCGGGCCAAATGGAACTCTCTTGGTAATGCATGGTACAGACTAGGAGAGTGGTGTTCGGTCCGACTGGCTACACGGATAGTCTCTGACGCGGATGTCATAGCGTCATATTACAATGAGCAATATGGTATCGAGTCGACGGTAATACCGTACGGTGTGCATCCAACACGAAGAGCCCCTGGTGAGACGCTCGCGAAGTTCAAGCTTGAGCCAAAAAAATATCTGCTTTATGTAAGTCGTCTAGAGCCAGAGAATAACGCCCTTGGAGTCATCCAAGCGTATCGCCGACTTCGCGAGCGGGCTCGAGTTGAGATGCCGCTTGTTATTGTAGGTGATGCGCCGTACGCGACTGAGTATAAAGAGCGCCTGAAGGCGGCAGCTGACGACCACGTTATTTTTACCGGGTTTCAATTCGGAGAGGCTTACCAAGAGCTTCAGAGCAATTGTTATCTCTACGTGCAGGCGACAGAGGTTGGTGGAACTCATCCAGCTCTTATTGAATCTATGTCGTATGGCAACTGTGTAATTGTAAACGGAACACCTGAAAACATAGAGGTGGTAGCCGATGCTGGCGAGGTGTTCGTCAAAAACGACTTTGGTGAGCTAGCAGAGATTATGGAGCGACTCTTAGAATCTCCCGCTTTGGTAGCGCAGCACGGAGCAGCAGCAGAGGCTCGTGTGCTGGCGCAGTATTCATGGGAAAGTGTTGTTGCTAAGTACGAAGCTTTGTTCGCGCACTTGGTAAGCGCCGCAAGTGCCTAGAGGCTATATGCCGAGTAGTGCCGCGTGAGTCTAGCCAGCTGACCAACGCTCCCCGCTGCCGGCTAGACGACGACGAACCATATCCGCCGCCTCTGATAGAAACAGACGAGGGCTTATCGTCCCGTGCAGCGAGTGGGGCACTGTGAGGGGAGCAACGCCGGCTCTCGGACGGCCACCACCGAGTGGAGAGAGGAGCTTTGCGATGCTATCCACTGGGATTTCCGGTGAATTGGACCGGATCACAACGTGAATAACTTCACCCTGTTTGAGGCTTTCGCGAGGGGACTCTCTTTCTGGGCGAAGTGCTCCAAAAAGTAATACTATCGTGGGTTCAACTGAGGCTGTGAATACCCGTCTGCTAAACCGTTCGGCGCAATCTGCGAGTAATGTTTTGTCTGAAGCAGACCCCGCGTACGCTATTTCACACTGGACAGATGGTAATGTCGAATGACAAGCGAGTCGCTGATTGCCCAGGTCGAGCTTGTGCGTCTCTGCATGATCGAGCAGATCTTGTGAGTACTTCGACAGGTCAAGACGGCTTCTTAATCGCTCTAGTTCTCGTCGGTGCTCGTCAGCACTCGCGCAGCTTCTTACCCAATCAACGACCGGAGATGAAGCGGTGTTAAGAGCCCTGAGCTCCTTGTTCTGTGATATTCCTGCGTCGATTTCGGCGCCACTCACAAGGAACGAGAGCAGTCTACTGTCATGCGTCCAGGCATCTGAGATCATCTCTGACTGAGTTGCAATCTGCAAAGCACGCAGGGTGAGCGCGGACGTGCTTCCCGCTCGTGGCTCGATAATGACCCCATCGCGCGCTAGCGGCTGACCGTGGTGATCGAGGATAATATCAGCCTCCCGAGCAAATGCTCTGGAGTCGCTTGAGACCTGTGGAGAGAAGATGCTGGGTTGGTCAACCAGAACAACGGCCCATTCACTAGCTTGTACGGGATCATTTAGTATCGCAGATAGCTTATCTAGACGCTCAGCTCCACATTGAGCGAGCTTGTGGGCGTGAGGAGATTTAGCGGATGAGACCTCATGAAATAGAGAGACACGGCACTCTGGTAGCATACCCGTCAGGAGAGTTCTCATCCCTAACATCGAACCAATTGCGTCAGCGTCTGGGTCTCGGTGGGTAATTATAGCGAACTTGTTTCTGTGGTCGTCCCGATGAAGAAGTTCAGCTGACAATAAGAGGCCATAGAGCGAGAGGTTGATTCGTTGAGGGAGCGGATCTTCGCCGAGACGTGGTATGGAGAGAATCTTTGAGTCTGAATACAGCGACTGCATCACACAAGCATACAAGAAACATCGCTCCAGTTACCACCATCTGGCTTTTGATAATCGAAGCGGGCGGGGCCGAGACCGTGGTGTCGTTAGCTTACAAGGTAAGTCCTCGAGGCGGCCTCAAAAGTCTCTCTCGTATGGCATTGCCAAGCTACGGGCCGAAACATTCCCGATCTTCATGTGGAAATAACTAATGTATTTCAAAAGATAGAGCATCCGGGTTTGCCACATTCCCTGCCTCGCCTTGTGTGGGATTAGGCGCGGTGTAAAGGTACTTTTGAGACCAGCGCTTGCCTCGAGGTGTATCGAATAGTAGGGAGTAGTTGAGAGCAGAGTATGCAGGGGGAGTTATGAACGCGCACCAAGTCTTGGTGGAACTATTATCGACAGCGAGGTATGTCCTTACCTCATACATAGAGGACTTTACTGATGAAGATCTGTTGGCGAGATCAATTAGCGATGCCCATCATGCGGCATGGCAACTTGGCCATCTGATCTCATCTGAGTACCGGATGATAAAGGCGATTAAGCCAGAGATACCAGAGTTGCTTAACTCCGAATTCATACAGATGCATGATAAAGCAAATGCGTTCACGCCGGGCACACAACACTTTGCCACAAAGAAGGAGTATCTCGCGTTGCTGTCGGTGGTTCGGTCGACGACGCGTGAAGTATTGCAGAGTTTTTCAGAGCAGCAGCTTTCCGAACCTGGGCCGGAGTTTATGCGAAGCTATGCACCGACTATCGGATCTGTTTTTACTTCAATTGGAAGTCACGAACTGATGCACGCCGGGCAATTGGCAGTTATTCGACGTAAGCTGGGTAAGCCTGTCGTGATCTAAAGACTGGAGCCGGGTCTGAGTATCCCGCTTAGCGCGACAGTGGCGTGTGAGATTTTCTCGCGGCCTTGCTGAGCTGATCCTCTAAATCTGAGTATTGGGGGTCGCGCTCCCTCTCTTGCGCTGCGGCGCTGACTCTGCCGCGGTTGTCGACCTCTTGTAGGTAGGCCCCGATCGCGCTTTCGGTCTGGCCTCGGATGCCAACTAGTTCCTCTTGAAGAGTGGACACTACCGCAGCGCGCTCCTGCAGTGCCACCCGAGCTTGCTCCGTGCGGTCTCGCTGAGCCTGAATTTTTCGTAGGTGCGTCAGGAAGCTGTTAGTGAGCTGAAGCATATAGGTGCCGGCCAGGACGAACGCGGCCAAATCTAGTGCCACGTTGCCGCTCAATGGTGCAAAGGGAGCTTGGTTAAACTGCAACACGTTTTCTCCTCCTCGGCGATCTCTCTCTTCGCCGCTCTCTCTAGTATACGAGAGCTTAAGGGTACTCCGAACCGAAAAACTTAGTCACGTCCATCCGAGTGGATTGACGCGAGTCTCAATAACTGACCTAACTGATTGCATCGACAGTCCTGAAGGGGCCCTTGAGGTGCTGGGGCGCATTGAGCAAGGTAGTTAGAGCAGGCCGGGATTGCGTATCGTGATTTCAGGTGGTTATCGTTGCGACGCGATGAGCGAATCCGTGCCGGGCTGCGCTGGGTTTAGATTTGTGGCTGTGTTACACTTCGCCAGTCGTTTGTTTTCAGGACAGGATATCCATGCGCGGTATTTCAGTAGTCATCCCAGTGTACAACGAAGAAGATAACGTCGCCGAAGGGTTTCAGGAAGTTTCGGCTGTGTTGCGGGCCATGAACCGGCCCTATGAAATCATATACGTTGATGATGGTTCTCGGGATGCTACGGTGTCGAGACTCCTGGAGTGCGGTGGAAACGATCCACATCTACAATTAGTCCAGCTTCGTAGAAACTTTGGCCAGACAGCAGCAATGGCTGCGGGCTTCGACCACACGCAACACGAGATAGTGGTTGCTCTTGATGGCGATCTCCAAAACGACCCCGCAGAGATACCCCAGATGGTAGAGAAATTGGAGCAGGGGTACGATCTCGTTGCCGGATGGCGCAAGGCACGTCGAGATAAGTTCGTGAGCAGAAAGCTGCCGAGTATGATTGCTAACCGTTTAATATCCTGGTCTACAGGAGTACGGCTTCACGACTACGGCTGCACACTCAAAGTCATGTCAGGAGAGGTGGCTCGTGGGCTTCGCTTGTACGGAGAGATGCATCGCTTTATTCCCGCTCTCGCCAACGAGATGGGAGCGCGTATCGTTGAGGTTCCCGTAAACCATCGTGAGCGAAAATATGGAACTTCAAAGTACGGTATATCCCGCACGATTCGAGTCGTTCTCGATCTCATAACCGTGAAGTTTCTCTTGGGCTATTCAAAGCGACCAATTCATCTGTTTGGTTTGGTCGGGGTTCTCTCCTCGCTTTTTGGAGCGGCAATTCTTGCTGCTATCACCTATCAAAGATTTTTCGATCATATTCCGATGGGTAATCGTCCAACCCTCACGCTTGGGGTAATGATGGTTATCATCGGGCTCCAGTTCTTAGTATTTGGTCTCCTGGCCGAAGTTTTGGCTCGCACGTATTATGAGTCGCAGAGCAAGAAGATCTATGTGGTATGACGGGTATTCAGTGCCCGTGAGGGAGATGATGGTACTCCGTGGAAGCGCAAAGTAGCCAACTAGCAGAAGCTATACCGGCTGGTTCCACGTCTCCGCGGGTGCTCATAGACGGTCGAAAACTCGGAGATGGTGGGATCGGTGTATATATCAGCAACCTCGTAGAAGGTTTGGTGGCTCTCGGTGGCGCCCACATCACCGTGCTCGCATATCAAGATAGACGTTCCGCCTTGCCGTGCCAGGAGTCGGTCGAGTGGATTTTTGACTCTGCGAGATCATACTCGCTCGATGAGTATTTGTTTCTGCCGCGACGCATCGACTTCTCTCGGTATGATATTTTTCATGCGCCACACTACTCAGTGCCGCGCAGGATACCGATTCCAACGGTGGTCACCATTCACGATTTGATTCACATCAAGCATCCCGAGCGTTTTTTCTACCCGTACGTCGCTCGTCCCTTAATTCGTGGAGCCGTATCGAAGGCTTCGGCTGTTATCGCCGTAAGTCGTGACACAAGAGAGCAGATTATTCGGGAGATTGGCGCCCCAGCCGCAAAAGTTCGATATATTCCCAATGCTGTTCCATCATTTCTCTCAGCCACGCTTGCTCAAAATAGTGATAAGGCGCAGAACGAGTATCTACTCGCGGTACTTTCCAACACCAAGCCACATAAGGGGATTGAGGATCTTTTGCGCGCATACAGAATCTTTGTTGAGAGACAAAAGAGGATGAGGAGAACACAGAGTCCCGTGGCTCTAAAGCTCGTTGGCTTTGGAGCGGCTCAGTTGCAACGTGAAAGTCGCTTCGCGGCTCTTTTGAGTGATACTCCGGGAGTTGAGGTAGTGGGCGCGGTTGACTCGGAAATTTTGCGTGGGCTGTACTCGGGTGCCTCAGCACTTGTTGTTCCCTCTGTAGCCGAGGGCTTTTGTCTCCCGGCACTTGAAGCGCAGAGCGTTGGGACGCCTGTTGTATGTAGGCCAGTGGCTGCACTAGAAGAGTTGCTCACAGAGCAGGATGTTGTTGCGGATGACTTTTCCGTAGGAGCGCTTGAAAGGGCTCTGCATGAAGTAGTAGCGCGAGGAGTTCCTGAGCGTCGTTGTATTCCTCAGCACCTCGCACGCTTCTCGCAGCGGGAAGTCGCGGGCCAGACACTTGAGGTGTACCGCCAGGTAATCTCACAAGGAGTTGCCTGATGAGAGTTGCTATCGTTCATGATTGGATCACCGGTATGCGGGGAGGTGAGCGATGTCTTGAAGCGTTTGTGCGGATGTATCCAGGCGCTGATATTTTTACGTTGGTCCACGCTCCGGGGACCACAACGCCTGATATAGATTCGCGTGTGAAAGGATCTTCATTTCTGAACAAGATCCCGGGGATTAGACGACTGTATCGGCTGTGCTTGCCACTGTTTCCGTTGGCTATTCGATCGATAGACCTCTCAGGCTATGAATTAGTCATCTCTCTTAGTCACGCAGCAGCGAAAAATGTACGCGTTCCGTCCGGAGTGCCGCATATTTGCTATTGTTTTACGCCGATGCGCTACATCTGGGACCAAGCACCGAATTATTTTCGGGGGCCAATGAGGTTCATTTTACAGCCGCTTCTTGCTTATCTTCGATGGTGGGACAAGAGAGGTGCGAATAGTGTAACCGAGTTTGTTGCTATCAGTTCCTTCGTTGCGGCTCGCATTCGCACGTTTTATGGGCGAAGGGCTACGGTTATCGCTCCGCCTGTTCGAATGTCGTCAGAGATTGACAGGACGCTGACAGCCGAAGAGCGTTCTTTTTTTGATGAGCATCCAGAGCCCTTCTTTTTGTGTGCTGGAGCACTTGTTCCATACAAGCGAATCGATGTTGCGATCGATGCCTTTAAGGAGCTTAGGTTGCCGTTGTGGGTAGTTGGTAAAGGCCCAGAGCTAGATGCGTTGCGCGTTCGAGCAGGAGAAACTGTTCGCTTCTTAGGCCATGTCAGCGAGGCATTTTTGTGGGAATGTTATCGCCGGTGTCGAGCTCTTGTGTTTCCGGGTATCGAAGATTTTGGAATAGTTCCGATTGAGTGCCTCGCTTCGGGCCGCCCAGTCCTAGCCATACAGGCAGGTGGAGTTGCGGAGAGCCTGCCAGGAGTTGTAGTCGGTGACGAATCGGGTGTTACCAGAACCGAAGGCTGGCAGGGAGTTTTTATTCCTAAGGCAGGATTCGGATCGCCCGTGGCTCTGCGACAGGGCGTGGAATTTCTTACGGCACATGAGGGCACGTTTAATGACATCGCAGCACGAGAGCACGCACACGTGTTCAGTTATTCGATGTTTTTCAGCAGCTGGCGAAGATTCGCGCAACAGCTCACTATATATCCAGGCGTTGAACCAGTTTTGTCCGGATCGACTTCCGGGGTGAATGGCCAAAGCCAGGAGCGACGAGTCTCATGTTAAAGCAGAAGCGCCAACTCTTTGAATATCTCTTCATCGGTGCTGACCTGATTGTTGTGTCTGTAGCCTGGCTCATTGCGTACTGGCTGCGATTCAAGACTGGCCTTGTGCCCGTAGATAAAGGTGTGCCTGAGTTCACCCAATACGTCTCAATGCTGCTCTTCATCTGGCTTATCTGGGCGTTCGTGTTTCGCCGGATGGGGCTGTATAGGCCGATGCGAGGGGTGCGACGCACTCGAGAGTTGTGGGTGCTGGTTAATGCCAACGCTCTTTCGATCTTATTTCTAATATCGATGACGTATCTTTTCCGCGAGAAGAGCATTCAGTTCTCCCGACTTGTATTTATGTACTTTTGGCTCCTAAGTACGATGCTCACAGTCGTTGAGCGCTCGGCACTACGTTTCTTTTTGCGAGAGCTTCGTCGTAAGGGGTACAACTTACGTTATATGCTCATTGTTGGAGCGGGACAGGTAGCCGCTGATATGGTGAGCCGAGTTCGGCTGCACCAGGAGCTCGGTATTCAACTTCTGGGGTGCTTATCGCGTGACGGTGCTGACCGACGAGGACCCGGAGGTATCCCAGTTGTAGGCCAGTATTCAGATCTGCGGGGGTTTTTGACTCGGACAGATATTGATCAGGTGGTGGTGGCGTTGCCGCTAGAGGACCACCAGATCCTACCAGAGATCATGGATGAGCTTAAGGATTCCATCCTCGATATCAAGGTAATACCCGACATATATCAATTCGCGAGTATCGGTGGAGCGATTGAGGAATTTGAGGGGCTTCCAGTAATAAGTCTTCAGGGGTGTCCACTGGATGGTATTAACCTCTTTGCAAAGCGCGGATTGGATATAGCGATAGCGACAGCATCACTGGTAGCTCTCTCACCACTACTAGGGTTCATAGCGCTACTCGTGAAGCTCACCTCCCGTGGACCGGTATTGTTTAAGCAAGAGCGTGTCAGCTTCGATGGGAGTTCGTTTAGTATCATCAAATTCCGAACGATGGTAAGTGATGCCGAGGCGAGTGGCCCTGGTTGGACAAAGCCGGGTGACGCTCGTGTGACGCTCCTTGGACGCTTGCTCCGTTCAACAAGCCTTGATGAGCTCCCGCAACTGTTCAATGTGCTCAAAGGGGATATGTCGATTGTGGGGCCTCGTCCTGAGAGGCCGGTATATATCGAGGAATTCAGAAAGAGGATCCCCCGCTATATGCTCCGTCACAAGGTACCGGCGGGTATTACGGGGTGGGCGCAGGTTCACGGCTGGCGTGGCGATACATCTATAGACAAACGAATCGAGTACGACCTCTACTATATTGAGAACTGGTCATTACTGCTTGACCTAAAGATTGTCATCATGACCCTTCTCAAGGGTCTTCGTAACCGCAACGCGTACTAAGGGCTGGATTTAGGCACGCCTTCTCCCAAGTCTGTCGATCAACAGGCTGCGGCGAATGCCCTGCGGCGGGTGAAAGGCCCGGGGGAGACAACAAACACCTTTCCAGTTCGCGACTCTCTGGGTAAGCTGGGCTCGTCTCGTCCTTACAGCACAGCAGCCTTGGAATAGTGTCCAAGTGCCGCGCGTAAGCCTCATAGAGCGGAGTAGGGCTCCTCATGTTGCGCCGATTTGGGCTATTTTTGTTTATCGTATTTTTCTCGGGCTCCGTGGTGATTGTCGCCGCACGAAACCTGCGAGATAAGCTTACGGCCTCATCGGCTCAAGAGCAGGAACAGGTTGTAAAGTTGCTAGAGGCGCTCAGGGGTGATGAGCTTTTTAAAACAGAAGCCAAGTATCACGAGCAAAAAAAAGGCCCGCCAAGACGGCTTGGCAGTTATCTTCCAGAGCATGATCTAAAGAAGATTAAGCAATTTCTTGCGAGCTTGATCGCTGGTGATGAGTCCCAGCCGAGCGAGGAGAGTAAATAACAGCTATGAGTAAAGTAGGTGCGATTGCCCGTTGGCTGGTGTGTCTTTGTATCGTCGCTGGTGCTGCCGGCTGCGTACTCGTTCCATTCGTGCAAGCTTTTAAGGAGTCCGGACTCACAGAGTCGGACCGCATGGCGCTCTTGCCGCCGCGCATAAAAAAGTTCTCTGACGCACGCATCTTCGGCAATAAGACCGACGCCCTAGATGTTGTTGCTCCAGACGCGCGAGCTCAAATCGCCAAACAGCTTGGTGAGGTGGGGGAACACGAGCGCATCGTGAAATCAAAAGTAGAAGAGGTCGAGTGGGCAGATTCGGCCAATAAGGCGCGGGTTCTGGTTAAAGTCGAGTCTTACAAGATCACGCAGTTGATCGTAACGACAGTGACTGAGGAGCAGCACTGGGAGTATTCGACGGGCGGCGGATGGCTGCTAACATCACGATCTAAAACCGAGGGGTAGTTATGAAGTTGGCGCAAAGTAAAGGCGTACTCAGGTATATGTTCTTTGCGCTGATATCGCTAGCAGGGTGCGCGATATTTGGGTCGGGCCAGGCCGCTCGGAGTCGTCCCGTAGACTCCGCTCGTGGTGGAGATCCATCAGTGACTCCGTTCAAGCTTGAGGTGCTTGAGGAGCGCAATGATGGCGAGACAATGGTCATTAAAGGGCGAGTTGTCCCAAAGACGTCGTGGTCGTCTGAGCAGGTCATGGTACGCCTCGCGGCGGTTGATCAAACTGGCGAGCAGGTTACGTCATTTCACAAGCTAGATGATCTAAATGTGGAAAAGAAAGAGCTGCAGGCTGACGAGCCCGTAGTGTTCTCATTGTCTCTGCCATCGAGGGGGTTGTCCAACTACCAGCTGGAGGTGTTGTGGGGGAATGACGCCACATCGTACGGAAACTCTGAAAAAGCTTCCTTGAAGCAGCCACAGCAGCCACGTGAGTTTCTCGCTCTTCAGGGTCTTGAGGTGCACCGAGTCCCGGACGGGAGCTGTGCTTCCCCTGAGGAGTGCCTGGTGCGATTTTCAATAAAGGGCGAGTTTTTCAACTCTGGAGGCGCAACTATCGATAATGTCGTGCTCGTAGCTGGCTTTAGCCCCGCTG
>OMII01000040.1 GCA_900299055.1 Pseudomonadota bacterium
AGCGCTGTCTTGATGCTTCCGACGTGCTCTATCGAGAAATCAACGCCATGCTCGAATCCAACGACGCAGCCAGTATCTACGTGTAGCTCTTCTCCTACTGATAGACTGCGCTCAACTACAGTTCCGCCAGCGTGCATGAACACAAGCCCGTCACCCTCTAATTTCTGCATGATAAATCCTTCTCCTCCAAAGAGCCCGGTCAGGATTCGCTTCTGCAAGAACATACTTACCGACACGCCGCGTGCAGCGCATAAAAAGCTATCTTTTTGGCAGATAAGCGTTCCACCAACGTGCGCAAGAGAAACCGGAATAATATTTCCTGGATAAGGCGCACCAAAAGATATGTGAGCTTTACCGCTACCTTGATGGGTAAATACGGTGAGAAACAATCCCTCTCCAGCCAGCAACCTCTTGCCGGCGCCAACCAGCTTTTCCACGAGCGAGACGTCCGTCTTCCGACCATCTCCGAAAATACTTTGCATCGATATACTCGGAGCTTTGTACATCATCGATCCGGCTTCTGCGATGACAGACTCGCCCGGATCGAGCTCGATCTCTACAAACTGCATCTCAGCGCCACATATCTTAAAATCGATCACATCTGCGATGAGCTTTGATACCGGCGGGGGAACCTTCCCTGGAGCTGATGTTCGAGTTTTAAAATCCACCACCTCAGTAATAGGAATCCAGTTCTCAAAGCCCTCCCTCCATGCGTGGCCATTGGCATTCTCTCTAGCTTTCGCTGCCGCCGTATCAACATCAAATGGGCCTATCTGCTGTCCATTGTAGCTAAGGTACCACACACTCATAGTTCACCTTTTTAAACACTCTCAAGCGAGCGCTTCGCGCTCGCACTTACCAGGATAGCCGTAAAGCGACTCTATCGCATCAACCATGATCGTAGCGGATCGATCAGGAGATACCCTAGAGCAACTCCCACCCAGCCCCAAAATGGATGCTTGTAAATTACTCAAAGGGCTCTAGCTGTGCTCTTCAGGTCTAATTTGTCATGGGTAAGCAACTGATAGGGAACTAGTAGTAGAAACTCGGATGTAGACGGAAGTAATTCTGATCGTCAAAAAGGGCCTGTACACATTCAATTTCATGACATAGGGTCTGGGCTAAAGGCGTACGTTTATCCAGTCAAAACTTGGAGCGCGTTTAGCATGGTACAGAATGGAATTCTCTCGGCCCAAAACCTGAATCTCCCATTCGATTCGCGTCGCGCCCGAATCCTTACGATCGCCGACTCCTGCTTCGAGGTGTTCACAGTCCCCGAGCTTCTTAACGACCAGTCCATTCGAGACGAAGTTCTCTCATCCTTCACCGACTCCACGGAGTCAGAGGTAAACGAAGCAATTTCACTGGCCCTCTCCTGGAGACGAATGCTCGGCGAGTCCGTCAGTTTTTGCCAGTAATCTGCTGTGTTTTGATAGCGACGCAGAAGCAAATCGGCGTCACGACTTTCATCAGATCAATAAGTTACCTGCTATTCTCAGCGCAGAACACCTCTAAGGGTGTTAAGGTTAATGCTTAAAAGATCGATAGTCCTCTAGAGGGGATATGTGTGTTCCCAGTCCCTCTGAAACCAGCTGACAGAAGATAATGAAGCAGGGCAAGACTACCAACGAGCACTCCGAACGTCGCCTCGACAAGGCTTCCAAGCACGTCACGAGTCTGTGGTTTCCTGTCAACCCAGAGACCCTTGCCTCAATTCGCGAGCATTTCACCACGGGCAGCTTCAATAACGATCCCGAGCGACTCCTCGATATGCTTAAAACCGACTTCGCTCTTTTCACGTTTCTCGTCAAAGAGCTCGTCCCGGTTGCGCTTGAGTACAACGTTTCCAACGATGTTGTTAACAATCCTATGGAGCTTCTTAGATGGGCCGGCGTAGCAAGAATTAAGGCAATCATCTCCGACGACGCGCTACTTCCTTCAAACCACCTCTTTCAGGAACTAGAGCCATTTCAAGCCGAGCGCTTACGCGAAACTGCAATCATCGCATCAACTGCCGAAGTGCTGAGCGAAAAAAACAACCTCGATCCTGAAACTGGATTTTGTCGCGGGGTCATTCGCGAGATCGGACTGAACCTGATCGCTTGGAACTACCCCACCCTCTACGCGCGAGTGCTCAAAAACCTCACTGCCGCAAAATCACTCGATGAGGAGCTAACTACAGAACTTGGCTTTTCACCCTCACTTTTGGCAATGCGAGTCCTGCGGCCACGCTCGGGCGATGTCGCAAGTGACATGGACGCCATGAAACAAACGTGGGCCACGTACGACAGATTATGTGAAGTTGGAGAAGCGCTTGCACGCGCAGAGAACCCTAACACCTACCCCTCAGCCGAAAACGACTGGAAACTTGCCAGCGAGTATCTTGAGAAAACAGTCGGCACCCAAGCAATCGACCTTATAAAAAATCGTGCGATCGAGCATTCAAGGGAGTATGAGCGCACCTTAGCTGGTTCGTTTCACTCACTTGCAGAGTTCAGCCCGGAGAAGAAAGTTCAACATCACAAAAGGCAGGAAAGCGCTCGCGGCAATCGCTATCTTTCTCAATGCCCGCCGGAGATTCAAAAAGCGCTACGCAACCTGTACGCTGAAATTAGCGGCGAAGACTCGCCCCGCGCAGCTCTTGAAATGCTTTTCCAGGCAATTATCCCTCAAGCAGGATTCACCGGAGGATGCGTGTTTGTGGTGGATCCATCATCATTCGCACTTACGCCACGAACAAAATTTGGCAAGGTTCGATTGCGAGTGATTGAGCAAGTAGCGCTCCGTCATAGCCTCCAGAACGAAGGAGATGAGGATAAGCTTGGCGTATTAATGAGCAAGCCGTCAGTTGAGAGCGACTCTGCGGCAACCGCACTCTCATGCGCGCACCCGGTGATCGAGCGGCACGACGAAATTGAAGAGAGCTCGTTTACTGGAATGTATGGCTCTCTAGGAGAGAGTCGAAAGATCGGAGTCCTGTATCTTGAGGCACCCGCAGGGACCACCATTGAAGCTGATTCGCAATCCGTAGGAACGTTTAAGGCGGTGAGGCAAGCCTTAAGCGACGCACTGCGTCTCGACTAACCATCACCGCCCTATTTCATGCTTGCTAGTTACCACCGAGCGCAAGCTACTCGTGTGGCGGCGAAGCACCGCCGCCTCTACGTGGACTATCGGCCGCCGCGAAATCCGCCGCCACCGCCACCGTGTCTACGATGGCCGCCTCCGCCGCCACCACCACGGAAACCTCCACCACCCTCGCGTGGTGGACGCTCACGGGCGATATCCACGACAATCGTTCGCCCTTCAACCTCTGAGCCGTTAAAGCGTTGCACCGCTGCCTCCGCCTCTTCTGGCGTCGACATTTCTACGAATCCAAAGCCTCTCTTTCTACCAGTAGCGGGATCCAAAACCACTCTCGCGGATGTTACGTTACCAGCTTGCGAAAACAAGTTGGACAACTCCGCGTCTCCTAACGAGAACGGCAAGTTTCCTACATACAATTTGTTGTTTGACATGAGTCCTCCACGGCACAATCACTTCTGATAAGCCGCAGGAACTCAGTGACGATAGCGCCCACTGCTGCCCAATTCACCTTGAAACGAGCAATCAACAAACACCGGTAAGGGTCCCGGAGCGGTAACCAGATCTCATAAAGGATATCAGCACGAACTTAGCATGGTCAACGAAACTTTTATCGCCCACCGCTCAGACTCTCTGGGCAAACAATCCAACAAACAACCTGAATTCAATGGATATTTCCGCTGCTCACTGCCAAGTCGGGGTTGTAATGTGACCCCGACAACAAGGGCCCTTCTCGAGTACTAATATCCTCGCGTCCCTTCAGAGAGCGGTATAGCTGCGCATATCGCTCGACCATCGCTTGGAGTGAGAACTGCGCAATCACCCGTTCACGCGCTCGCTCACCCACCACTCGGCGCTCAACAGTCGAGAGACGAACATAGCGATAAAGACCTTCTGCGAGGGCCTCGCCACTTCTAGACGGCACGATCACACCACTATCACCCACAACCTCCGCCGAACCACCAACGTTTGTCACAACACAGGGCAGAGCACACGCCATAGCCTCAGCGATAACGTTCGGGAACCCTTCGTTGATAGAAGCGGAGCAGTACACATCGAAGCCCGGAAAGATTCGCTCTACTGACTCCCGTTCGCCGAGTAATGCGACACGGTCAGCTATCCCAGCGCGGGCTATGAGATCTCGAATCTCCATATTCGTGCCATCCATGCCCCTCCCTACACACACCAGTCGCACATTTCTGACCCGCGCGGCAAGACGGGCGAACGCCTCTACCAAATAACGGTGCCCCTTGGCGACGTCGAAGCGACCTACATTACCGATTACAATCTCATTCGTGCGCGCGCTGAATAGAGTGCGGGCCTCATGACGTGACTGTTCGTCCATATGAAACTTCTCCCGGTCAAATCCATTGTACACAATGTGACCACGGCGAGAGTCATACCCATATGCCTCATGCTGCGACCTGCATACCGAGGAGCAGTACACTATCGAATCCACGTACGATGATAGAACAGAGCTGAGCCGTATCACCGCCCTCGTAGAACGACTTCTCTCACGGTAATCCTCCATTCCTCGTCGAATATTCCATGCGACAGGCGTACGGCCCTTTGTGAGGGAACTCGCAATCAACGAGATGACGTTGGCATGATACATCCATCCTTGAATAACATCGGGCTCTATCTTCTTTAGGATCCGACGCATCGACGTGACTACGTACGGCATATGCAACATCTGCGGCGAAGCGCCTAAGGAAGTCACCGAGACTTGGGCGGCTTCAAACTCAGATACGAGAGGGGTTCGAGGCCCGAGATTCACCACGAACGACTCAAAAGAACGCTCCCGCAGGAGGTGGGCTAGACGAAGAAGTACCCGCTGGGCTCCATCACCCGTAAGCCCAGTTATACAGTGCAATATCCTCATGGCGTGACAGCATCCTAGCAGTCGCCATATCACTCACCTATGAGCCAGCTTATCCTGAGGGCAGCGATACGTATGCTGGCGACACATAGGGGAACCTTTACGATCTTCAGCATCGGCTGGAACAAATCGCATCGTCACGACTGGTAAACAAATCAAAAGGAAGTTGCTGAAGGCACGGCTGCTCTTGAGGCACTCCTATTCTGGACCGCTTCCAACTGAGCAAGATGTAATCGTTTTAACTACGACTCGATTTCCAACTGCATCCTCTACCGATCTACCCTGAATCATAATACGACTCCCGGGCTGAGCCCGCTCGATTGAGCGTCGACAGATATTAAAGATACGAGCCTTAATCGGTGTGTTCGCAACCTCCCACTCCCTAAAAAGAATCGTCATTTGCCGAGGAGGTGCAGGCATCACCGCCACACACATTACGCTTCCGTCAGAAGGACAATCCGGGACAACTTGATACTGCGCTCCGATCTCATGCCTTTGGCCTTTCATTGTAGCTCCCGAGGCATTGAAGGTATCGACCCCGATGGAAGATATATCGCTGAGGATAAATTTTCGCTTGGTCACGATGGCTTTTGTGGTCGCACTGTCGCCACCAGCCACTTGTGCCATCGCCTCACCTGTTAAGACCACACTGATTAGAAATGTAAGAGATAAAAACTTCCTCATAACCACCTCTGAATTAACCTTGCTCATTCGATTTACACATGACCCGCGCCTACACTCCTACGGCCCACGCCGCTACATCGGGGCTCCAGGATAATTGAAGCATGACGTAAGCTTCACAATTCGCAGCTGAGGCTTAGCGGATCCTCCAGCCACTGGAGGAATAGAGCGCTCAAAATCAGCCTGCATTACCAGTTTATCCCCCTTCTTCATTGATTCCATAACGCGCCGACAGACAAAAAATACTCCTGGCGTCGCTTTGACCTCCTCGTCAAAGAAGATAATCGACTCAATTGGCAGTGGAAGACCAACACATCTTGACCCAGGCGCCACACACCGTGAACTTGCGTATGTCACGGTGCCCGCGATTTTATGTCGTAGTTTTCCCGATACATCGGCGATACCGAGCGATGTAATCGACGTTAAATAGAGCTGCGTATCTTGATGCAGCGTGGGCTGTATAGGTGTTGATGTTGTATTATCTTGAGCGCTGGCAAACGAACAAGAGAACGTTGCAAGCACGAGCGTGAGCGCTATCTTCCGAACCATCGTATGTCCCCCTCTAGAAAAACCTTACTGGAGATATGACGTCTACCAGCGGCGACGTGACCTATACGATAGTGATCGTAGGCTCAGGGGGTTACACTTTAACTACACGCAACACACGACTGCCCGGCTCAAACGCCTCAGATTCTTGGGGGCTAAAGCCTCTCCTACGTAGGCTCCTCCTCCTCAAGGTCACGCACCACTCGCTGGGCGTCTTTTTCAATTTTCTGCATAGCGTCCAAACAATATGAGGAGCGCATCGCTCCGAGACCCTCTACGCCTAGGTCGTGCGTTACAAGTCGCAGCGCCTTTGTGAAGGCTTGGGCGAGTACTATCACAGAGTCGAGGGTAATTTCTTGCTCACCTAAATCATTCAGGACTTGAGCGGCGACGTGTTCTACTCGCGTCTCATAGGCCTCCCACTTCTGAACGCCCTGTGCGTCACGCTCCGCTGGAGTTCGCTGCATTGCGCGAGCCACCTGGTTATCGATTGCTTTCATCGCCTGTAGAAGCCCTTCTTCGAGCTTTCCTCGCTGCTCAGACATATCTATCTCCATGAACTAACGCAGACCAAGTAACTACCGATTTGTCTGGCGTCTCGGTAGATAGAATATCTGGCATGGCAGGGAATAGCCATCTGAATAACGAACGATGCTTTAAAGATGGTTTCATGCCCGCCCCGCGTGCAACTTCTAGGCTAGGACGCGTGCTAGCGGCGAGACGATGACTTAGCTCGAGAGCGACCACTCGTCCGACTCTGTGCGGCACTTCCTACCCAGATAACATTTGAGAATATCTCACCGCCCTCTGTTTCAGCATAAACATACACCTGCCGGCCGCGTGGCAACTGGAACTTGGTCAGAAACTGGAATCGTCCATCCGCATCGGTAACAGATTTACCAACTACTTCACCAGCTGCAAACAGCCTTACGCCAGTGGCCGAGATAGGATTGCCGAACGCTGAGACAAGATGCCCCGAAAATCGGACCAGCGGCTCTCGCGAGCTCCCAGCACGAGATCTTCTTATCTTTATGGTTGCTCCAGACAGACTGCGATCGTCTGGTGATGGAGTGAGCGTCGGTGGCACGTCTGGCCGCGGAGACATCTGTTCAATTGAGATGCACGTGCCGTACTTTGTCAGATGGCTATTAATCTCACCCAGAGAGAAGTCAGAGAAGCGCTCCGCGGGCGGAATCATGATACTCGGATACATCATACCCGAGCGATCTGAGGAATCGTGATTTGCCCCGAAATTATGGCCCAGCTCATGCGCGAAGATTCCAGGATTAGCAACATCGAGATACGACTGAGTTATGCCGTACGACAGAGTCGGAACTGCACATACTACCCCGATATATGCTATTCCAATCACAGAGCCATCTATATCTTTGCCAGTAAAAAGATGCTTAAGATCGACGTCGTCGTGAAACGTTGCCGGATTCGTCGCTAGGTTAGTTGCATTTTCCGGATTGCGAGTAAACGAAGACAACAGCATTCCAGGATCACTGGATGTGTACGGGGATGCATCCGCATACACGTGTTGGCGTACAATTCGAAACCTAAGCCCCAACTGTCTATTATATACAGCCTCGGCCGTATTGATAATGCTCGCGATAATTGCATTACTCTGCTCGCCATACTTCTGAAACCACTCCGCATCTGCGTCAGTGCTGATAGTTATCACTCGAGAAGCTACTGTCTCTTCAGCCACTCCGATCGAAGGCACGATAGAGGCCGTATCTTCGTGCACCTCCGCTGCTGCGACGACACTCTCCGAGGCCTGCGCTGCACCTACGGCAGAGCCACACGCGCCCCGCTTTGCAGCTGACCGGGGGATGCTCGTTATACGAGCCGATACTACGATTGTGCCGTCCAAGGTCATCTTGATCGTATATATGCGCTGTCGTGATTTACGAGAGCCCGTTACTCGACCGGGAAAGGTAACTTTAAGCTCCTTACCGATAATGGACGCTGCTGTCGGGAGGATCCGCCGGCCTGACTGCTTCCAACTCCCCCCAACGGCAAGGCTGCCCTGCAACAGCACCGGAACGATCTGATCAGGAACCTCTACTCCGGCTTTTTTGATACTCGCCTGCCAGAGCTTGTTTCGTTTAATCGAGAAGTGAGCATCAACGAATCCTACGTTGCGGACGCGACCATGAATGCGCACTCGGGGAATGCGCTCTACCAAACTATTCGAGCTAGTAGTGGCTGCTACCTGATGAACTCGCTCGAGTGTCATCTCAGCTCGATACGGCGAGGGAGTTACTGCCCATACATGAGAGGGAATCCACCAAGGGAAAACCGAGAGGAACGCGATATACAGCCGGACCAGCAGACGACCTGTCATACAGCCCCATCAAAAACATGAAAGCCAAAATGAGCTTTCAGAAAACCAACAACGTAAAGCGTTCTCTCTTACGATGCCCAAGCGAGGATTAGGTCGCAGCTTTTCGTTAAATTGTTACAAAAGAAGTCCGCTCTTGATTCAGCGCGATACGGCGACTCACGCAGCAGAACACCCCTCGTGAAAATTCATAAGAAAAGCAGCCTGAAGTGAGGTGTCATGGTTTTGACATGGGATAGGAGCACACCGACGAGATGATGCTTTTTTGTAAAAGACGCCCCAAACTCTGCAGGCAGCCTCTTGTCTCCAAGCCCCAACGATGCGTACAACCTTTACTGTCGGGTTAGCTCACGCCTGCATCGCAAGATACAGCGTCCAAGCAAACGAGCCCCCCGTATGTTCAAGGAGAAGTCAGTTGTCGAAACTAGCCAGCTCATCGTCACCATCCAAGTTCGCTGTGCACCTGCTAAAAAGTTGGGGCCTTTTGGCCCTGATCGCAGCAGGATGCGCCCGGGCTCCCGTTTCGACTCCGGAGCAAGCATTTCGAGATGCCTCCCCACCTGCCCTAAGTGACGACCTCGCTCTTGAGGATCTTTCAGCTGCCATCGTAGCCGACGTCACCGCTCTGCGAGGTTCACCAGAGAAGGTCATGCGATTTGGACCGAGAACTATTACACGAGGCGAATACGTTACTGCCCTTGAGAAGCTTCGACACACCCTGGACTCATCATCATCGGTCACTGATAAGCTCAACTACATAAAGGACAACTTCTCTTTCATGGAGTTCTATGGCGGCGATCGCTGGGGAGAGATATTCCTCACAAGTTACTTTGAACCTCTTCTGGCCGGCAGCAAAACTCGCACCAATAAACTCAACTACCCCCTCTATAGTCGGCCGCACGACCTAGTAACGATTCCCCTCGCCGCCTTCTCGGAGCGATTTAAGGAAGAGCGAGCTTTAAAAGCGCGTGTCAATGGCACGGACGTTGTGCCGTACTATTCCCGTCAGGAGATAGATGGAAAGCAGCGTCTCGCCGGCCAAGGACTCGAACTCGCTTGGGTAGACCCGATAGACGCATTTTTCTTACATATCCAGGGTTCAGGTACGGTTGCGTTTCACGATGGTCAGGAGGCTTACATGACCTATGCAGACAAAAATGGGCACCGCTATGAGCCAGTGGGCAAGTATATGCGAGGGATCATCGGTTCACAAAAGATCACGATGCAGCGCATCGAGCAAGCCCTGCGCTCGATGACGCCCGCAGAGCGAGACTCTTACCTCTTTAAGAATCCGAGCTACGTCTTTTTCAACAAATCCGAGAAACGGGCAATAACATCGCTCGGCGCACCTGCGACTCCCGGTCGCACCATCGCGGTTGATCCACGCTACGCTCCCAAGGGAGCCCTGGCGCTACTCACCTTTAAAAAACCAGTTTTCTCTCCGCAATACACACCCAGCGACGACCCCATCGCTTATGAAACGGTTTCAAGGCTTGTACTCGATCAAGACTCCGGCGGAGCCATCACCGGAACTAACCGTGTTGACCTTTTTTGGGGCAGAGGCGACGAAGCTAAACAATACGCTGGCGTGATACAGGACAGTGCGCATATCGTGTACCTCCTTCCAAAAGAGACTTTCGCGGACTAATCGAGTGCATCCGCGTCCCACACTATGATGAGCGACTCGCCTACCCGAGCAAATCACCACTACCGAGGTTTTATATACCTCCTCATAACATCACTTGTCTGGGGCTTCGCTTTTGTTCCCCAACGGATCGCGTCAGCGCACATTGAAGCAGGCACCTTCAACGCCATCAAGTATCTCGGCGCAACGATACTCATGCTCACAATCTTTTGGAGAACACTGCTGCGCCATTTCCGACCTCACTTGATTCGCTCGATGCTCGTGCTGGGATTTCTTTTATTCGGAGGCTCGGTCTTGCAGCAGGTGGGAGTGGCATCCACGACAGCGGGAAAGGCCGGCTTCATCACGGGCCTTTACATGGTTCTGACTCCGATACTCTTACGTGCGGTGTGGCGAGTTCATATCTCTCCTCGCTGCTGGCTCGGAGTGTCGCTTGCGGTAACGGGGCTAGCTCTACTCTGCGTTGACGACCGGTTATCTATAACAACGGGGGACCTATGGGTTCTCGGGTCAGCAGTACTATTCTCGTTGCAATTAATATACGCAAACCGATTTGTGGCACAACACGAACCAATCACCCTCGCGACAGGACAATATTTTTTTTGCGGGATTTTTAGTGCCTGCTGTCTCCTCGTATCAGAGCGCCCGACACTTAGTAACGTGCTCACTGCGTGGCCATCGCTGGCGTATATGATATTTTTATCGACCGGAGTCGGCTATACACTGGCACTTGTTGGTCAAAAATATGTGCGCCCCGAAGTCGCAGCCCTACTCATGGCCCTAGAAGCTGTATTTGCCGCCATCGCGGGATGGCTTTTACTAGAGGAGCATTTGGCGATACGTCAGCTGATAGGGTGCTCTCTTATGCTGGTAGGATGTGTGGTGGCTCAAAGAACCACAGTCGCACCTGATGTGTTAGACCAAGCCTAAGCATCCGCGGTAAATCTTACTCCTCGCCGAGATCGACATCGCCGCCCGGAACGACCCCTGCTGGCGCACCCCTTCCCCCCGGTGGAATCTGGTTGGGAACGAGCGGGGGCTGACCTGCGGGCGCTGGTGGCTCGACGTACGGCACGTCTGGCCCTGAGGGAACCTCTTTGGCGATGTCTCGAACGAGATCTCGGGTTTCAGCCGCCACTTCATCACTTGCCGGAGCAACAACGGCTTTTGCTGCTTCTCTCTCCCGCTCTGCCTGAACAACCGCGTCAATCGGACGCCACGACTTGAGCTTCCCATCTTTAAAAACAACTTTTGCGCCCTGCGGATAGTACCAGACCACCTCCCGCTTGACGCCCTTTTCTATCTTTTCAGTTGGTTCTCCCCATAAGCCCATAACGTCGCCGAGCGACGCACCCGGGGTCAACTTGCGACTAAGGTCGCCCGCAAAGCTCACACCAGGAGCACACAATACGCACAGGGAAAGAAATAGGAGCTTCGTTCTCATAGCACCTCACCGTAAATCTATTCCGAAGCTATCACACATTGTCTCATCGGAGAATCCAGAGAAACTGTGCGGCCGCGCTACCTGCAGGACGGCGCACGCGCTATGCGGCTTCCACTAAGGGGAGGAACAGAGAAAAGGATGTTCCCTGACCAACTTCACTCTCAACACTCACTCGACCTCCATGGACTTGCGCGATGTGTTTTACGATCGCCAGTCCCAAACCGGTCCCTCCAAGTTGACGGCTACGTCCCTGATCGATTCGATAAAATCGCTCGAACAGTCGAGACAGATGGTGCCCCTCGATTCCAGGGCCTGTGTCGGAAACACGAATTTCGGCGCAACCCTCGGCGCGTCTTACCTCTACCTTCACTAGCCCCTTGGGCTCTGTGTACTTAATAGCGTTGTCTATCAGGTTAACCAAGGCTTGCTCTACCAGGCTTGGGTTTGCCCTAACAATTAACGAAGCATCCACCTCACTGGTGAGAGACATATCCTTGGCTTGAGCTCGGTGAGAGCATTCATCGACAGCGACCTGAACAAGATCTCGAAGGTTTTTCTCCTCTATCTCCACACGCACGTCTCCGCCCACCTCTAATTTCGCCAACGTCAGCAGATCGGTGAGGATCATATTTAGGCGATCCGCTTGCCGGCCAACGATCGCTAAAAACTTCTTCGACAACACCGGATCATCAACTGCTCCATCAAGTAGGGTCTCGACAAAGCCTTTGATAGACGTGATGGGAGTGCGCAATTCGTGTGAAACATTTGCTACGAAATCTCGCCTCACATTTTCAAGTTTCTCAAGCCGTGTCACATCATGGATTACCAACAACCTTCCTGGAGCAGCACCTTGCTCCTCAACCAGCGGACTGGCATGAATGACGAGCATCTTATCACTCACTCCTCCCGTCTGTGCCGTAACTGATGTAGAGCCCTCCGCGCGCATGGCATCACCAATACATCGACGTAGGTCTGGATGCTGCGCCACCTCGCCGATCAACGCGCCCTCAAGGACTTCTTGGGAAGCGTCAAGAAGTTCGCGCGCTGCGGCATTTACACGCCGAATCCGCCCACTGGAATCAACCGTTACAACCCCCTCGACCATCGTGCGAAGAATGGCATCTTGCTCCGACCGTGCCCTGGCAAGGCCCTCAACTCGCCGCTGAAGCGAACCTGCCAGTTGATTAATACTCCTTACGAGTGTCATGAGTATCGGCTTGCGAGTCGTTTCGACACGTACAGAGAGGTCCCCCGCGGCCATCGCCTTTGAGACCTGCTCTATCGAGCGCAAGCAAGTATCCACCCGATAGAACAGCAGCCACGCCCCAACTGCAGTGATCACTGAGGCGCAGATCACCACGGCAAGAACCAATCCCGAATCCTTAGCTACAGACAGTAAGGCTATGACAAGCGGAGCCATGCCAGCACACGCCAGCAACAGGGCGGATAGAGTTATGCTGCGCTGAATGACTTTAAATCGCATCGCTTGTGGTCACTCATTTACGACTGCACCTGCATCACGGCATCCCGAAAGCGATATCCAACCCCTCGCACAGTCTCAATATACGCACCGTATTCACCCAACTTTTTTCGCAAGCCAACAACTTGCACATCAACTGAGCGATCCGTTACTGGGTAATCATCCCCATGCACGCCTTCAACGATCTGATCTCGAGTGAAAACAACGCCTGGCTGTCGCATCACAAAGTGAAGCAACTTAAACTCTGTGTTTGTAAGCTCTACCGACACATCACGGATCATCACCTCGCGCCGCTGTGGATTAACTATCAGCTCGCCCTCAGTAAGCGTCGTGTTGCCATCGACCGGCGCCGTTTTCCCCCGCCGCAACACACTCCGCACCCGAGCTACGAGCACTTTTGGGCTAAACGGTTTCGACACGTAGTCGTCGGCACCAAGCTCAAGGCCCGATACAACATCCGGCTCCTCTCCACGCGCGCTGACCATCACAATAGGTATCGACTTGAGCTTTGGGTCACTTTTTAGTCGACGACACACCTCAAGACCATCAATACCAGGAAGCATCAGATCAAGAATCAGAAGATCTGGGTTAACTCGTTCAACGAGCTCAACACCCTCCTCTCCAGAAACAGCGCAGGATACGACAAACCCCTCTTTTGAGAGGTTGTATTGTATTAGCTCGCGGATATCTTCTTCATCGTCTATGACAACTATCGACTCGCTCATGCTTTATCTCCCAGATCCGTAACATCAAGGCTTTCATACTCCGTTAAGCACTCGATTTTGAACCCCCAAACACGCGAAATTTGTTTCCTCATCGAAAATTAACTCTTCTCCCGAATTAGACATCGGTCTATCGTCCAGACGGTCACCCTTGGAGGAGTCTAGAACTATGGGCAAGAAAATCCAGTGCTATGAGAGCATTCCAAACGCGCCGAAAGCTGTAGGCCCTTATTCCCCGGCCGTGCGCGCTGGAGGGATGGTTTTCCTATCGGGCCAAGTAGGCTTAAGCCCTGATACGATGCAACTGGTTGGTCCCGGCATAGAGGAGCAAACACGACAAGTAATGGCCAACCTGCGGGCAGTGCTCTCAGAGCTAGGGCTAGGCCTGTCCGACGTAGTTAAGTCCACAATCTTTTTGACAGATCTCAAGAACTTCCAAACGGTCAACACGATCTACGGCGAGCAGCTTGAGGGTCATAAGCCAGCGCGATCAACGTTTCAGGTTAGCGCCTTACCACTCGGCGCTATCGTTGAAATTGAAATGATAGCCCTCGATACGTCCGCCTAAATCGAGCGTGACCTGCGTTTCTTTGTCTGATCAGTGGTGGTACGCTCCATCACATCATGGCGGCATCTACACCAAAGAACGCGGTACTATTTGATTTCGATGGAACTCTGGGGCGATCGCTCCCACATTGGGCCGTCGCTTACCAGGACACACTCCAGCACCATGGGATCGTCGTATCTCTTGAAGAGGCGATCGAAGCTGCCTTCAGCAAGAGTCACGCCGAGGTAGCTGAGGAATTTCAAGTCACCGCAACACTTCCGTTTCGTGAAATGGTGTGGAGTAAAGTCAAAGACCGCATGGAACTGGTTGAAACGTATCCTGACGTAATCTCGACGGTTCAGGATCTTCGCAATCGTGATTTTGCCACAGCCGTTGTCACTAATTCTCGGCGGGGACACGTCTCTCCGGTGCTACAGCGTTGGGGCGCGCACACTCACTTTGATACGCTCGTCGCGATAGAGGATGTGTCCAAAGGTAAACCTGAACCAGAATCAATTTTACACGCCCTCTCAGCACTCAAGACCAATCCAGCAAACGCGTGGATGATCGGGGACTCGCTCGCGGACGTTCACGCTGGAAACGCCGCGGGAGTAAAGACCATAGCGTTTATGCCAGCTGAAAATCACGCCTTTGCGAACCCACAGCTTCTGCGCGACGCAAAGCCTACCCACATCGCTCGCTCGTACGCCGAGATTCATAGAATCATTATCAATCACCGATAATGTCAGGGGATGTCATACTCGGTATTTAAAAAAGGACTTTGCGCGGCAGGCCTGCTGCGAAACATCAGAAGTCGATAGTGGCGCGCCGGCCGTGTGACCAACGCGCCACTACGAGGAAGCAAACCAACTCGGTGATCGAGAAACGATCACGAACCTACTACATAAAAAACCCTGTCTTTGTGAACGGGTCGATACTCCTCACTATGTGAGGCACCTCTTCACCAGTACGACAGAATTAATTCCTATAGCCGACATGGATCACCTCCTTTCAATATAGAGCTCCGTCCCTATAGGTAGAGACGGCTCACTCACACTAGGCGCCCAAAACGCGATCATTCTTCTGATAAGAACGATCTTGGATCTACGATCATAATGGGGATCGAAGCAGATTTTCGCAACGGTGATTTTCCGCAATCGCGTTTGTAATATTATTTGTCGGTATAGAGAACTGACTTAACGTAGTACCCAATCTCTCCCGCAACAAGCACCGTGTACGCTCGGCCTGCTTGCAAGGTGCGGCTGATAGACGAAACACGTTGACCATCCGCCGCCCGTGATGTCGAGATCGTGACCTCACCAGCACTCGTTTCGATGTACTCCGAGTTCTGTCCAAATCCGACTCGCTGAGGCGCCACTCCAGACACAGACACAGTAAGAGAAGCTGCGCCCGTTACCCCGTTAACAACTCGGACTGCCGCACCCGAGATGCTCGCTGGAATCTCATCCACGATAAATCGAGTGCGCACTCCAAAAGTCTCCTCGTCGCCGTACAGTAAAATTGAATACCTCCCTCCCTTGGCGATACTCTCGTTGAAAGAAGCGATTACATCACCCGAGTTAAGAGATCGAGTCAGCGAGAGAATCTGCTCGCCTGAGCCCAGAGATCGATACCCCTTACTGCCAGCAAACACCGCCTGCGATACAACAGCGCCCGACCCTGCCGAAGAAATAACATCGACTGGAGCAACATCGATCGAGCCGTGTAGGACTCGAACACCATCGGAGCTATTACTCCCTCCATCTCCACTCCCTCCGCCTCCGCCGCCGCCACCGCAGGCAGACGATGACACCGCTACAACTACAGCTATCACACACCGAAAAAAATACTTCCTCACATTCGTCTTCATACGAATCAAACTCCACGTAGAGATTACTGAGCCACCGTTGAAAGAATCACCTCGGAGATCGCGTCATACCCATTTGTGTTGGGGTGCAGCCCCTCAGGCAAGTTATAAAGCTCGCACGTGTTCAGATCGGGACAGGCGCTCAGAAAACGCTGCTCAACGTCTGCTACCGGGACATCATTTATTGTGCCAAGATCTTTCACAATCGATGAGTAAAACGTGGTAAAGAGAGCCAGCGAGGCATGGTTGGCTGTCGGTGGCGGCAACGTGGCCAGGACCAATGATTTACCCTCAGCTCTTGCGACATTCACAATGCGCTGCACCGCCCTTCGATACTGCGCCCCCTCGATCTGGTGCACTGCATCGTTGGCGCCCTCCATAAAAATCACGGTGTCAACATCGCTCCCGACAACAAGACTAGCAAAGCGCTCAAGACCACTTCGCACTAATCGCTCACCTGGACTACCGGCATTTCCAACTGGCAATCCTGTAGCCGCACTTACGCGCGTCGGATATCCGCGCGGATTACCAGAATCGGTAATCTCTGGCACATAATCGCCCGGGTTATTACCATCACCTACGCCGTAGGTGATACTGTCGCCGAAGGCAAGAACCTCAACCTTACCATCCCCTGTTGTATCTCGAAGTACCTGCGCTTGCGCATCGACAGTCGAGGCCACGATTGCTCCCACCGCTAGGGTGAGCAAACGCCCAGCCTTCAAAAAATGATTCCCTACTCTGCTCATGTATGCCTCTTCTCTCAACACCATCCCGGCAGGGATACTGTATCGCAGCGCCAGCGGGTGTAAAGACTTCTAGTCTAAACGGGCAGGTGACAAGTTGACGCCGAGCCAAACAGAATGGGACTCTTCCGCCGACCGAGAGCCTACTCAACCAACATAATAAGCCCTTTAAGGTACTCCCCCTCTGGGTGGAATACGCTCGTCGGGTGGCACGGCGCCTGATGAAGGCTCTCTACAATTCTGACGAATCGCCCCGCTTGCGCCGCAGCCCGCATAACAGAGTCTCGAAACATCTCGCGAGACACGAGCTGCGAGCACGAGAAGGAAACTAGCGTTCCCCCGGGCTTTATTTTCTTCAGCGCTAGCGCATTAATCGTCTCATAGCCCCGCATTCCACGCTGGATCGCGCGCTGATGTTTTGCAAAGGCTGGAGGATCAAGCACTATCAAATCAAACGTATCTGGTATCTGTGTCAAATAGCTAAAGCAATCCGCTACCTCAGAGTGGTGGTCAACGGCGGCGAAGTTCGTAACCACATTTTGGCGACAGAGATCGATCGCTGATTTTGAAGCATCTACAGAGACAACCGACTCAGCTCCGCCGGCGAATGCGTACACAGAGAACGCTCCAGTGTAGCAAAACGCGTTGAGCACGTGCTTCCCGCGTGAGTAATCACGTACCTTCATACGATTAATACGCTGATCCAAGAAGAAGCCAGTTTTCTGACCGCTTGTCACATCAGCCATAAAACGCAGCCCGTTCTCGGAAAAAGCCACTACTCTACTCGGCTCTGGGATCTCGGAATCCGAGCGCTTCTCCTCAGCCGAGGAGTTTTCCTCTGCCTGCTCTATCTGTGCTTCGACACGCCTAAAAATCGCCTCCGACACGCCAAGCGTATCCGACTCCTGAATGCACGTCGCTATCTCCTCGCGAAGACGCCAC
>OMII01000041.1 GCA_900299055.1 Pseudomonadota bacterium
CGTCAGATGTGTATAAGAGACAGGAATTAGCGACGAGCTTTGAGAGATCCACCGGTTGGTAGGTGGATGGTTTGCGCACCTTGCCGCGCGTATCCTTTCCGACCGCGTAAAACTCATTGGCAATAGCGATGACTTCAACGTGAGCGACCTCGGGTGGCCACGTAACTCCGAGGCCACAGTCCCAGTCTTCTTTTTCGAGCTTGGTATCCCCACGGGTCCACCCATCCAGGCGGACAAACTTTTCGAGATTGTTATCGCATACAAGCGAGAATGCTTCCTCGAGCGGGATCCCAAACGCACAGGCGTTCCAGTACATCGTGTATGCAACGTCTGCCAGGCCATCGATCATCTCCTCATGATCCGGCGTCTCGTGAGCGTGGTATGTCAATGCGTCCGGCGCAGTGATTTTCGTTCCATCAACCTCTGGCGTTACGCCGAGACCGTAAATTACGTATTCAAGCACCTCTGAGAGTAGTAGTTGAGCGCCGAGTGCGCGTGTTTTTGGATCGGCGCTATGAAGCTTTTCGCACACTCCTTGACCTGCTAACTGCATGAACTTTTCGATCTTCGACGCATCCATCATGACACCTGTTTGTGGGCTCGTTGCCCTGCCTGTAATCAGCGGCGGTTATAACCCTCGAAACGATAAAATTCCACTCTATAACTGCCGTAAGCACCAAAATTTACAACCTTTATGATCTCGTGCAACGCACCTAAAACGGGCTATAGTGGCCCCGGATCAAAAGTTCCTTAGGTAGGTTCATATGGGCTTCTCCCCACCTCGGTTTACACCTCTTCAAAGCGATTACATAGAAGCTAACCACGACCGTGCTCACGGACAGCACGGCAGCTGGTTGCCTGCGTTTGGAGCGCTGCTGCTGATTCTCTCCACGCTAGTTGTTGGCGTAGCGTTTGTGTTTGGAACAGTCGTTTCGGTAGGGTCGGTGGGAGTGAGAAAAATAGCATTTGGCCCGAAGCAGGGATTGCTCGAGCGATCGCTGGCACCAGGCTTTCACTGGACGATCCCAGGGTATTCAACTATCTATGAAGTGCCCCAGACAGTGCAGGTAGTCGATTTCGATCGAGATCTGCACAACGTCCCGACCAGTTTCGGTTCGCTGGACGTTCCTACGACTGATGGAACTACTGTCGATATCGATGTCTCTGTGCTGTACCGCTTCTACCCGGGGCAAGGGAGTGATAAAGGACGCCGCCACGGTGGGCCTGCTGAATTGCTCAACAACGTGGGGCCGACAAATCGCCAGTGGTCCAAGTACATATCGCAAGTTGCAGATAACGAGCTCAAGCGAGCCCTGGGCTCGCTATCGACAGTGGATTTTTATGATCCCGCGGCGCGTGACGCCCGAGTCCTAGCTGCGGAGAGCTCGCTCGCCGAGCAGCTAGCACCGCTCGGCATAAAGGTAGAATCGATACTCCTTCGCAGATACACATATCGGGAGGAGATCGACCAAGCGATATTTAAGAAGAATCTGCAGGAGCTAGAGTCTGCCTACAACCGAGTTGCGGGCGATTTCGCAGAGGCGCAGCGCGATGTAAATAAGGTCGAGGCAGAGGGTAACGTCTCGATTCAAAATCTCGATAAGCAAGGTGCTAGTGAGGTAGAGAAGATTCGCTCTGAAGGGGATCTGTACCGTCGAGCAAAAATTGCTGACGGAGAGCTCTTGGTGGCGCAGGCCCGCGCGGCCGTTGATAAGCAGCGCAACGAGGTCCTTTCGCGAGCCGGGAGTGATGTATATGTCGCGCTACAACTGGCGCAAATACTCTCAACTCTCAAGGGAGGTGTTGTCGCTAGCAGTGATCCGTACGATGTGGAGTCGTGGGTGAAGAGGCTTCTTGGGCCGGAGGCGAAAGCCCGTTTCGATAGTGCGGAGGTGTCAGATGCGAAGTAGGTCTTTACTCGTCGTAGTCATGACTGCTTGTGCGCTGTTTGTTTCGGCGTGTGATACAGGCATCCAGCATATGGGTGCTACCGAATACGGAGTGCGATTTCGCAAGATTCCCCCGATAGTAGGTGGCGGAGTTGGCGGCGCGAGCAGCGTTGCGTCACCGTTAGAAACCGTGGTGGTAATGCCCTGG
Source organism: Pseudomonadota bacterium (assembly GCA_900299055.1). Classification (GTDB taxonomy): domain Bacteria; phylum Bdellovibrionota_C; class UBA2361; order UBA2361; family OMII01; genus OMII01. The sequence goes on from OMII01000041.1 coordinate 2,098, forward strand.
GAGGCGATCTACCGTTTTGATACCTCGCCGCAGTATCTCAGCTGGGGTAGAGGGATGGGCGATGCTACCAACTCCAAGCAGGTGGTTCAGGATGAAGATGTGTACACCCGAGCAAAGGACGGAAACGAGGCGGCGCTGAAACTGATCGTTCGCTACCGTATCAATCCCAATCCGTCGACGCTCGTAAAGCTTGTGCAGGAAGTGGCGACCAGTGACAAGGATGTTCGACGTCTTGTCATTTCAGTTGTTCGCTCCGAGATTCGAACGCACATGAATACCCTTCGCACTGCCGAGTATCGAGATGACAAGAAACGCAATGAAACGGTAGATCGCGCTCTAGCGGCCACGCAGGGGCATCTCTCGAAGTGGGGAATAGACGTGGAGGCGATAAACCTGACTCAGTATCGTTTTGTACGCCTGCGCCCTGATGGGAGTGAAGACACAAGCTACCAAGACCGTCTGCGAGATATCCAAGAGAAAGAGCAGGACATCGAGGGAGAGCGTACTCGCATAGAAACTGTGAAAGCTCAAAAGCGCACCGAGTATTCCGTTGCGGAAAGCGCGTACAATGCGCGTGTTTCAGAGGCTAACGGATACAGAGAGCAGTCCGTATACCAGGGTGACGCCTTTTACGCCGCGAAGGCAAACGAGGCTAAGGCGATAACGGCAGAAGGTAACGCTGAGGTTGAGGGTTTGCGTCAACAAATCGCAGCACTTTCAGGCAAGGGAGGTCGTGCGATGTTGCGTCTTGAGGTGGCCAAGCAACTTTCCAAAGGAGATCCGAAGTTTGTCGCGGTGCAGCCCGGACACGCAGGTTCGTTGGAGCTCTCAAAGACAGATCTGAATCAACTAATCCAGCAACTTGGAGTCGCTGAGGGGCTTGTAGGAGCGAGAAGTTCGTCGCAGACTAGCGGTGCGAGTAGTGGAGTCAGCAAAAATCGTACCCCAATCGCAACAAATGAGGCTGCGCAGGGAGCGGCCCAATAGTTTATAATCAACCACGGAGAAGGAGAGACACATGGCAGGAGAAATTCGACGACGGAAGATCGCGCTTATCGGAGCAGGACAGATTGGTGGAACGCTCGCGCTTCTGTGTGGGCAGAGAAATTTAGGTGATGTCGTTTTGTTTGATGTCGTTGAAGGTATGCCGCAAGGCAAGGCGCTCGATCTCTCACACCTCGCGCCGGTGTTTGGCCTCGACTTCAAAATTCAAGGCACCAACAATATCGCCGACATCGCCGGGGCGGATGTGTGCGTGGTGACATCCGGGTTGCCGCGAAAGCCTGGTATGAGCCGTGATGATCTCGTAAAGACCAATGCGGAGATCATTCGAAATGTCGCCAAGGGTATCAAAGAGCACGCACCAAACGCGCTTGTTATCGTTATCACTAACCCACTCGATGCGATGGTATACCTGATGCAGAAAGAGACCGGCTTCCCGGCGAATCGCGTTGTTGGAATGGCCGGTGTTCTCGATACTGCTCGATACCAAGCGTTCTTAGCAGAGGAGCTCAACGTTTCGGTCTCGTCTGTATCGGCGTTTGTACTTGGCGGGCACGGAGACGACATGGTACCGGTTCGCTCTTACACGACCTGCAACGGAATCCCAGTGGCGAACCTGATCAAAACAGAGCGACTCGACGCGATTGAGAAGCGAGTGCGTGGAGCGGGAGGCGAGGTAGTGGCGCTTCTTAAAACAGGCTCTGCCTTCTATTCGCCAGCTGCGTCAGCCATCCAGATGGTAGAGGCGTACCTACACGATCAGCGTCGTGTACTCGCCGCCGCCGCCAAGATGAATGGTGAATACGGACTCAAAGATATCTACATCGGTGTCCCAGTTATCATGGGCAAGGGTGGAGTAGAGAAGATAGTCGAGATCGAGCTCACAGCCGCTGAGAAGACAGCGCTGCACGAGTCGGCCGAGCGAGTGAAGCAGCTACTTGCGATTCTCTAAACAGTTAACCGAAGAAGAGGGATAGAGTTATGAATCTTCATGAATACCAAGCCAAGCAAGTCTTGAGGAAGTTTGGATTACCGATCCTCGCTGGGCATCTGTGCTACACGCCAGGTGAAGCTGAAGCCGCAGCCGACCAGCTCGGAGGAGGTATCTGCGTTGTAAAAGCGCAGGTCCACGCTGGAGGGCGAGGCAAGGCAGGGGGCGTGAAGTTGGCGAAGAGTGCGTCAGAGGCCCGTAAGCACGCTGAGTCGATTCTCGGCATGACTCTTGTGACTCCACAAACAGGAGCGCAAGGAAAACTGGTTCGCAAGATTTACGTTGAAGCTGGCTGTAACATCGCCAAGGAGTACTACCTCAGTATCCTGGTAGATAGAGCCAAGCGCTGCGTATCGCTCATCGCCTCGACAGAGGGTGGAATGGAGATTGAGGAGGTCGCTCACAAAACCCCGGAAAAGATCCTCAACGTACGAGTGGATGCTCGGGTCGGATTGCAAGCGTACCAAACGGCCAAATTAGCTCTCGATCTCGCCATTCCGCTAGAGGCTCGCAAGCACTTTTCGCAGGTTGTCGCTGGGCTCTACAAAGCCTTCATTGAGAGCGACCTAGCGATGCTTGAAGTTAATCCTCTCGTGCTCACAAAAGAGAACACCTTTGTGATCCTCGATGCAAAAGTCGCGCTTGAGGACAACGCCGGGTTCCGCCAGAAGGCTATCCACGACATGATGGACTATGACGAGCAAGATCCACGCGATCTTCGTGCTCAGAAATACGGACTCAATTACGTCGGGCTTGATGGAAACATCGGATGTCTCGTGAATGGAGCCGGACTCGCCATGGCGACTATGGATATCATTAAAGCGTTTGGCGGAGAGCCGGCGAACTTTCTTGACGTAGGCGGAGGAGCCACAAAAGAGAACGTGACAGAGGCGTTCCGTATCCTGCTTTCCGACTCAAAGGTTAAGGGAATTCTGGTAAACATCTTCGGCGGAATCATGAAGTGTGACGTGATTGCGACGGGTATTATAGAGGCAGCGAAGGAAGTTGGGCTCAAAGTGCCGCTCGTCGTCCGCCTCCAGGGCACTAACGTCGATCTGGGAAGAAAGATGCTTGCTGAATCGGGGCTTGCGATAACGCCAGCCGACACGATGGATGACGCAGCGAAGAAGATCGTTTCGTTGGCTAAGTAGGGGGAGATCAGTCATGAGCGTTTTAGTAGATAAAAACACACGAGTAGTAACTCAAGGTATTACCGGAAAGACGGGGGCGTTCCATACCAGGGCGTGCCGTGAGTATGGTACTCAAATGGTGGCTGGCGTTACGCCAGGCAAGGGTGGACAGGATTTTGAGGGAATCCCTCTCTTTGACACCGTTCACGAGGCGAAGAAGCAGACGGGCGCGAACGTGTCGATCATTTACGTGCCGCCACCGTTTGCGGCTGATGCGATTATGGAGGCGGCCGACGCGGATATGGATCTTGTGATCTGTATCACTGAAGGAATCCCCGTTCTGGATATGCTCAAAGTGGCGACCTTCATGCAGGGACGTCGCACTCGACTAATCGGGCCAAACTGTCCAGGAGTAATCACACCAGGGCAGGCCAAGATCGGTATTATGCCTGGCTTCATCCATAAACCTGGCCGAATCGGTGTCGTATCGAGAAGTGGAACTTTGACCTACGAGGCGGTGTTCCAACTCTCAGCGCTTGGAATGGGACAGTCGACGTGTATCGGAATCGGTGGCGATCCGTTGAATGGGACGAACTTCATTGATTGCCTCAAGATGTTTAACGAGGACCAGGATACAGACGCAGTCGTCATGATCGGAGAAATCGGTGGAAGTGCTGAGGTGGATGCGGCGACGTGGGCCAAGGCAAACATGAAAAAGCCAATCGTCTCGTTTATCGCAGGAGCGTCAGCTCCTCCAGGACGACGCATGGGTCACGCCGGCGCTATCATTAGCGGTGGTGATGACACAGCCGAGGCGAAGTTCAAGGCTCTGTCCGCAGCCGGTATTCACATCGTACGTTCGCCGCATGAGATCGGCGCTAAGATGCAAGAAGTAGTAGGCAAGTAGCCTTCCGAAGTAAGGGCGCGGCTTGGGTCGCGCCCTGTTTCGCTCAGAAACGATCTGAACATTACTGCAACGCTCACGTATCCGAAATCGTTGAGACATCCGCCTCTTTGCCCTACGACGCCTTATCGCGCCGAGACATAGTCGTAGGCTACAACGTTGCCCCCATCTGACATAATACTGGGGGGCCCAAAAATGGAGCCTTTAGGAGTGGAGATGGCGTATGCAAGCGAATCATATTAGGACCGATCGAAGTCTCCCAGCCGCTGAGGTAGTGCTCGACCAGCGGATGGACAGGTCAATCAGCGCCTCGATAACAACTGAGCGGTTGTTAATCTCTCCCGTAACGTCTTCTGATGCCGCAGAGTATCATCAACACTTATTTAGTGATCGGACGGTCATGGAGAAGTTCGCCACTGGTGAAACTCGTGACCGGGCATACGTTGATGCGGGAATCAATACATGGGTGGAGCGCTGGAAATCCGGAGATCCGTTCGGCGGGTTCGCTATTCGGTTAAAATCAGGGGAGTTCATAGGTCATGTTGTCCTTGGTCATGGAGACCATCCTGGCCACTCGGAGATCGCCTACCTCATCCGCGCCGATAAGTGGGCTCAAGGATATGGGAGTGAGGCCGTGCGTGGGATTGTGCAGGGATTGGCGCCGCTACTGCGTGTATACGGTTTTACGGTAGAAGATGGTGCATTTCGAATCATAGACGCAACAGCGCGACCAGATAACCCGGGCTCTGGCAGAATATTGTCAAAACTAGGCATGGAGATAGTTGATACGAGCGAGAAATTTAACGCTACCCGCCACCATTTTCAGGGGGAAGTGTCGTTGCCGGATCCAAGTGCAAGTTGGGAAGCTTTGGTGTTAAGCGACCGCATAATTACCCGGCAGCGTGAGTAAGGTATACGCCAAGCTGTCACACGAGCTGATAAATCTGTTTCGCAAGCAACGCAGTGACGACAACGATAAACAACACTCGTACAAACCGAGCACCGTTTCGTAGTGCAAGCCTCACGCCTACTAACGACCCAAGCACATTCGCCGCGCCCATTAAAACCGCGAGCTCGTAGCGCACGTACCCATTCGGGATAAAAAACGCTAAGGCGGCGATATTGGTCGCCACGTTAAGCACTTTCGCTGACGCCGAGGCCCGGACAAAATCAAAGCCAAGCAGCGCCACGAAGGCAAAAATGATAAAGCTCCCCGTGCCCGGCCCAAAGAATCCATCGTAAAAGCCAAGCACGCCACCGATACACACAGCGACAAGTCGCTGCGCCCCAGGAGAGAGTTTTGGAGCGTGGATATCACCGGCCGAGGGTCGACAAACGGTGTATATGAGCACCGCGACCAGCGCCACTACCACCAGGGGGCGTAACAACGCCGGATCTAACAGAGAAACAGATCTCGCCCCCAAAAACGAGAAGATGAACGCCGCAAGAGCCGCTGGTACGACGGTTTTAAAGGGAATAGGCTGCGCTTTGCAAAAGCGAATACTCGCGACAAGCGTTCCAAACACACTTGCGAACTTATTCGTCCCAAACAGAAGCGCTATCGGCGCTCCTGGAAACGCCACCAAGAGGGCAGGCAGCTGAATCAAGCCGCCACCCCCAACGACAGAATCAACGAGACCCGCCAGAAAGGCGGCGGGAAGAAGAAATGCGTACGGAATATCCACCGCGAGAGCCTACTACGAAGATTCTTCCCAGACGAGATAGCCTGATAATTGCGCTCTAAGCCGAATCATTTACAATATCGACCAAAGAAACCAAATGTAGGGGCAAGATATGAGCAAGCGAGTGCTAATCGTAGGTGGAGTAGCAGGTGGCGCCAACGCCGCAACCAGACTTCGTCGCCTCGACGAGAAGCTTGAGATAGTAGTCTTCGAGCGTGGACCCTACGTCTCTTTCGCTAATTGTGGGCTCCCGTATCACGTAGGTGGTGAGATCCAAGAGCGCAAAAAGCTCCTTCAGCACACCCCAGAGACCCTCAAAGCGAGATTCGCCATCGATGTGCGTGTGCAGCACTCCGTAGAGAGGATAGACCGAGCGGCGAAAGAGGTAGAGGTGCGCGAGCTACCGACGGGGCGCGTCTACCGTGAGCGATACGACAGTCTAATCCTCTCACCAGGCGCGGCTCCATTTAAGCCTACTGTTCCAGGACTCGATCTCCCAGGAGTCTTTGTGCTCCGTGACATTCCCGACATGGATAGAATCATCGCCTGGATGGCAGAGCACTCGTGCAAAAGCGCGGCGATAGCCGGCGGTGGCTTTATTGGCTTAGAGATGATGGAACAACTCCATCATAAGGGCATCGAGTGCGCAGTGTTCGAGTCAAACCCGCAGATCCTCATGCCGCTTGACGCCGAGATGGTACGCCCCATCGAAGCCGAGATGCGAGAAAAGGGCGTGAAGATCAACCTACTCGATCCCGTACAAGGTATCAGTAAAGGGCAGGGGCAGTCGCTTACACTAACTACCAAAAGCGGCTCAAATTACCAGGCGGATGTCGTTATCTGGTCAATCGGCGTGCGGCCAGAGACGAAGCTCGCTGTCGACGCGGGATTGGAACTAGGCACCACAGGTGCTGTCAAAGTGAACGATCACCTCCAAACAAGTGATCCGGCTATCTACGCCGTTGGTGATTGTATTGAAGTGACACACGGTGTGACAAAAACACCCGCGTTTATACCACTGGCAGGACCCGCCAACAGACAGGGCCGCATCGCGGCGGACAACATCTGCGGTATTCCATCAACGTACAAGGCAACCTATGGAACAGCGATTGTGCGAGTTTTCTCCCTCACAGCAGCATGCACAGGCGCAAACGAGAAGCTTCTCGCCAAAGCTGGAATCCCGTATCAAGCGCTCCACCTTCATCCAAACTCTCACGCGTCGTACTACCCCGGAGCGCATCCACTAGCGCTCAAGGTGATCTATAACCCAAAGACGGGCGCCCTCTTAGGAGCGCAAGCGGTCGGCAAAGATGGCGCTGATAAGCGAATTGACGTCTTAGCCGTCGCCATTCAAGCGGGACTCACCATAGAGGACCTCGTGGATCTAGAGCTGTGTTACGCCCCACCATTTGGCTCGGCAAAAGACCCGGTGAACCTCGCCGGCATGATAGGCGATAACGTTCAACACGAGCGTGTTTCCGTAGCCCAGTGGAGTGATGTTGAAAAGCTCGCTCTAACCGCGCAGCTCGTCGATGTGCGTGACCCCGCTGAAGTCGCCAAAGGAAGTATCCCCGGGGCAATTCACATCCCGCTCAACGACCTACGGTCTCGACTTGCAGAGCTTCCAAAAGACAAAGAGCTTCTCGTGTTTTGCCAGTCTGGGCAGCGATCCTACAACGCTTGCAGAATCTTGCTTCAGCATGGCTATGCGTGCCGAAACCTAAGCGGTGCGTATAAGACGTGGTCCACGACGCTTCTCTGATGAAGCACAATGGCAGGTGTCTCACCCGCCCAAAGAATCTCAAGCGCGGCGATGGTGCCACATCTAACAGGGCGTGTCAGAGGCACGCCCTCCTGATGATGCACAAAGGGAGGGCGGGTGTCTCACCCGCCCAAAGAATCTGAAGCGCGGCGATGGTGCCACATCTAACAGGGCGTGTCAGAGGCACGCCCTCCCGATGATGTACGAGGGGAGGGCGGGTGTCTCACCCGCCCAAAGAATCTGAAGCGCGGCGATGGTGCCACATCTAACAGGGCGTGTCAGAGGCACGCCC
>OMII01000042.1 GCA_900299055.1 Pseudomonadota bacterium
CCCGATCGTAATTCGTGTAGCGTAGGTACATCGCACCTTCACAATCGTAATCACGAATCTCAAACGGGAGGGCGTGTCTCTGACACGCCCGTTCCGCAATACGGATGAAATTACGCGATCACGGCGATGAGAAAACGCCTACCGATACAAAAACGGATAAATCATCACCGTTCTCGCGTACGAGAGCGCTTTGAAAGGAATGGTCCAGTGGCGCTTTCTTTGACGCGCGGCTCGCACGCCAACTCGTAAATCATCGAGAAATTGAACTCGGTAGTTAGTGTTGCTCTTCGTTCCCTCGATGCGACGAAAGCCGCTCAGGGGCTCGTTGATAACGATCGGCTTGTTTTCGAGTCCAATTCTGAGCCAGTACTCGTAATCCATGACAAGGTTCTCTTGTTCAGAGAAATATCCGTAGCGCTCAAGCACGCCGCGGCGCAAAAACACAGCCGGTTGGCAGATGAAGTTTTCGATAAGGAGCAGCGAGTAGGAATAATTCTTTAAGAGAAGATTCTTGTAGCTGGAGATGACGCTGTGCATCTCCCTACCCTGCCCGTCTATTATCTTGCACTGGCCAACGAGCCACTGACGATCGGGGTTCGCGGCAAACGCCTTTGCCACCCGGTCGAGTGTGCCTGGCTCGTAGACATCGTCGGCATTAAGAAACGCGACTATCTCGCCGGTTGCTTCGCGTAATCCACGATTGATCCCCTGACTCTGATTTGTCCCCGTAGCGTCGATTAAACGGATCTTGTCACCGAACTCGGCGATAATATCACGCGTTGAGTCCTTTGAACCGGCGTCAGTGATAATGTACTCAAGCTCGAAATCACCACGCTGAGAGACGATGCTCTCTATCGTGTCACGAATTGTGGACGCGGAGTTAAAGCAGGTGGTGACGATCGTTATCCGCATACTCGCCGACCTCAGCCCCGCGGATTAGCGCGCGGCAAATGCCTTCACTGCCTCGATGCGAGCGACGCGCTGTGAAACAACCTCCCACTCTGGGTCAAAGAGACTCAAAGCCTGAAGCTCAAGCTTGAGTGTATCGATGTCTTCGTTTAACAACGTCGCATCGTACGACTCAGGTAGGTCAACTGTGTCAGCGAGCAGCGTAAGAACGTTGCCACTGAAGGAGCAGACGCCGCCGGCGGTGATACACTTCTTGGTGATACCATCCGCGGCGACATACTCGGTAAAGCCGGTCGCGAGGAGTCCGACGTAATCACGGTGGTCAGCGAGGAACCCAAGCTCTCCGCCCTCTGATGGGACGTTCACTGAGCGAACCTCTGCTTCCACCTCGAGTCCGCGACCCGAGAAGACCCGTAATGTAAACGTACCGTCTGACATCCCCTACTCCCTTACGCGGCTTGCGCAAACTCAGCAGCCAACTTCTCAGCCTTCGCGCGAACAGAGTCGAGCGTGCCAACCATGTAGAACGCCTGCTCTGGAAGATCGTCGAGCTTACCGTCAACGAGCTCGCCGAAGCCCTTAATCGTATCCTCAAGCTTGCAGTACACGCCTGGAGTACCGGTGAAGGTCTCAGCGACGTGGAACGGCTGCGAGAAGAAACGCTCGATCTTACGCGCACGAGCAACGGTGAGCTTATCCTCCTCAGACAACTCATCCATTCCGAGAATGGCGATGATGTCCTGAAGATCCTTGTAACGCTGCAGGGTCTGTTGAACCTTACGAGCGACACGGTAATGCTCCTCACCAACCACGGAAGGCTCCAACACCGTCGAACTCGACGTGAGTGGATCAACCGCTGGATAGATTCCCTTCTCCGCGATCGAACGCTCGAGAGCGATCGTAGCGTCCAAGTGCGCGAACGTTGTCGCTGGAGCTGGGTCGGTGTAATCGTCGGCTGGAACGTATACAGCCTGAATCGAGGTAATCGAACCCTTCTTGGTTGAGGTGATTCGCTCTTGAAGCTGACCCATGTCAGTCGCGAGTGTTGGCTGGTATCCTACCGCGCTCGGCATACGGCCGAGGAGCGACGATACCTCTGATCCCGCTTGCAAGAATCGGAAGATGTTATCAACGAAGAGAAGAACGTCTCGGTTCTCCTCATCACGGAAGTACTCAGCAGTTGTGAGAGCTGAGAGAGCTACGCGGAAACGCGCTCCTGGTGGCTCAGACATCTGTCCGTACACCAAGCACGCCTTGTCGATAACGCCTGAATCCTTCATCTCGTGCCAGAGATCGTTTCCTTCACGAGTACGCTCACCTACTCCGGCGAATACAGAGAATCCTCCGTGCGCCTTCGCGATGTTATTGATGAGCTCCATGATGATTACGGTCTTACCTACTCCGGCTCCGCCGAAGAGACCGATCTTTCCTCCCTTCAAGAACGGAGCGATCAGGTCAACGACCTTAATACCGGTCTCAAGGATCTGCTTCGATGTGGACTGCTCCTCAAACGAAGGAGTTGGGCGGTGAATCGGCCAACGTGTGTCCGTATCAACTGAGCCGAGCTCGTCGATCGGACGTCCCGTTACATCAAGGATACGTCCGAGAGTCTTCTGACCAACTGGAACCGAGATCGGAGCGCCAGTATCAACAACTTCCTGACCACGAACGAGACCCTCAGAGGAGTCCATCGCGATACAACGAACCACGTTATCACCGAGGTGCTGCGCTACCTCAAGTACGAGGTTGTTTGGTTGGTTATCGATAGTTGGGTTTGTTGTTAGAACAGCATCGTAGATATTCGGAATGCCGCCACCCTGTGGGAACTCAACGTCGATTACGGCGCCGAGAACCTGAACAATCTTTCCTTTTCGTCCCATTGTCTGTGTCATAGTCGTTTCCTTTATTACTTGAGTGCTTCCGCTCCACCTACGATATCGAGCAACTGACTGGTAATGCCGCTCTGTCGGAGCTTGTTACGAGTCAAGGTGAGAGTGTGAATCAATTCCTTAGCGTTCTTGGTCGCATTATCCATCGCTGTCATGCGGCTCGCGTGCTCGCTGGCCTTAGTGTCGAACGACGCCTGGCGAACCATGGCGCGAACGATGCGAGGAACAACTGCGTCAAACACACGCTGCGGGTTCGGCTCAAAGAGCGTCACATCCGTAACAGCTGCGCTTGTTGAGGCTCCCGCGAGTGCATCCTTATCAAGCGGAAGGAGTCGCTCGGATACTGTCGGTGTCGATATCGCCGATCTGAATCGGGTATAGATCACGTGCAGCTCGTCGAAGTCCCCCTTGATAAACTCGATCTCTAGACGCTGGCAGATCTCTTGAGTCGGCCAGAGATTCGGATCGTCAGCGACGTTCTCCATCGCCTCTAGATACGTTCTACCGACACGACGGTAGTACTCGGCTGGCTTCTTACCAACCAAAACACTAGAGATCTCACACCCCGGATACTTCTCTTGAAGCTCCTTCGAGAGCGCCTCAACCTTACGGTTGACGTTGGTGTTAAAACCGCCACAAAGACCACGAGTCGCGCCGAGCACGAGGATGCGAATCTTCTTAACAGATTGCTTAGCCTCGAGCAGTGGGTGCGAAAACTCCGCTCCAGCTTGAAGCTGCGCCAAGATCCCCCGCAGCGCCTCAGTGTAGGCGCGCGAGCGGACCGCGGCGTCCTGTGTCTTGCGGAGTTTCGCCGCAGACACAAGCTTCATCGCCGAAGTGATCTTCTTCGTGTTATTGACCGACTTGAGGCGGCGTTTAATGTCCTTAAGACCTGCCATGAGGTTCTACCCTTATGCTGCGTTAGCGTGAGCCTGAGCGCCCTTTTGAGCCGGTTGTCCCTTCGCCGCTACACCGTTCGATGTGCCGTTAAGCGACACCGCGTTTCCCGCGATGAACTGATCAACGAACGTCGCGATAGCCTTCTTCAAGCGTTCGGTGATGTCCTTGTCGAGCTCAGCCTTCTGACGAAGGTCCTTCATCAGATCAGCCTGGCTGGTGAGAAGGTAGCGGTGCAGAGCGTCTTCGAACGGACGAACCTGCGCCACATCGAGCTTGTCGGTGTACCCGTTTGCAACCGCGAAGATCGAAACGACCTGAAGCTCTACTGGCATCGGAACGTTCTGTCCTTGCTTGAGGATCTCTACGAGACGAGCGCCCTTGGCGAGCTGCGCGCGCGTAGCTGCATCAAGATCAGATCCGAACTGCGCGAAGGCTTGCTTCTCACGATATTGCGCGAGGTCAAGACGGAGCGTTCCAGCGATCTTCTTCATCGCCTTCACCTGAGCGGCTCCTCCTACACGGCTTACCGAGAGACCTACGTTAACCGCCGGACGCACGCCGGAGTTAAAGAGATCTGCCTCAAGGAAGATCTGTCCGTCAGTAATCGAGATTACGTTCGTAGGAACGTACGCCGAAACGTCACCTTCGAGGGTCTCAATGATTGGGAGCGCTGTAAGCGATCCACCACCATTCGCGTCGCTCAACTTAGCGGCACGTTCAAGGAGACGGCTGTGGAGATAGAAAACGTCTCCTGGGTACGCCTCACGTCCTGGTGGACGTCGAGTAAGGAGCGAAACGCTTCGGTACGCTACGGCGTGCTTTGAGAGATCGTCGTAAATCACGAGAGCGTGCTTGCCCTTGTTCATGAAGTACTCGCCCATCGCGCATCCGGTGTACGGAGCGAGGAAGGACATCGGAGCTGGCTCGGAAGCAGTAGCAGCTACGACGATCGTGTGATCCATCGCTCCGTGCTCCTTGAGTCGCTCTACAACTTGAACTACCGATGAGCGCTTCTGACCGATAGCAACGTAGATACAGATTACGCCGTTACCCTTCTGGTTGATGATCGTGTCGATAGCGACCGTTGTCTTTCCAGTCTTCTTGTCGCCGATGATAAGCTCGCGCTGACCACGTCCTACTGGAGTCATCGAGTCGATAGCCTTCAAACCTGTCTGCATCGGCTCGTGTACGGACTTACGCCCAACGATACCAGGAGCCTTGATCTCAATACGACGATTCTCCTTGGTGGTGATGTCACCGAGTCCGTCGATCGGGTTACCAAGCGCATCCACAACGCGACCAACGAGCTCATCGCCCACTGGAACCTGCGCGATCTGACCAGTACGCTTAACGGTGTCGCCTTCTGCGATGTTGGTGGTCTCTCCCATGACAACGATAGCAACGTTGTCTTCTTCGAGGTTGAACGCGAGACCCTTGGTTCCGTTCTGGAACTCAACGAGCTCTCCAAGACCTACCTTTCCAAGACCGTAGGCGCGGGCGATTCCGTCTCCTACGCTCAAGACCGATCCTACCTCACTGAGGTCTTGGTCGGCCGATACGCTGCCGATCTTGTCTTTGATGATTCTGCTAATCTCATCCGCACGTATATCCATACTTACCTCTTCTTATAAAAATCTTATCGTCTCGATTTATATATCGTTTCCCTTATCGGCTTATCTGCGACGCCATTCTCTGAAGCGTTCCAGCAACCGATCGATCTAAAAGTTTATCTCCAAGTCGAATCGTAAGACCGCCGATAAGCGCTGGGTCACTCGTAACAGTAAGCGCAACTTCGCCACCTAGCGCCTGCGAGAGGCGTCCCTTAAGGTTCGCGACTACATCATCATTCGCTGGCTGCGCGAGCGTTACCTCGAGCGACAAGCTCTTTCGGTACTCGCTAACGAGCGCCGCGTAGATCTGCGCGAGACTTGGAAGTGTCGCTGCTTTTCTGAGCGATACGAGCTGGTGCACCGTGCGCTTTGTCGGCTCGTGTTTCCAGCCACCAAGTGCTGCCACAAGACCATCGACTACCTGCACGCGCAACGCGTCAGAGACTCGGGGGTTGAGCATACTCTGTCGAAACTCGGCTGAGTCGCTCCACAGGGTCGAGAGCGCTGAAAGTTGCGCCGAGACAACGTCGAAGTCTTTTGGCTCACAAACCTCAAACAACGCTCTCGCGTAACGCTTTGCTACCTTTTCTGTTCGTCCAGCAACCATGAGTGTGTGCCCTATTCCTCTCTAATCACCGAATTATTGAACTAATCGCTTCGCACGGCCTACTGCCGCATCGAGATAAGCCTGCTGCTTGGAGCTAAACTCTCCACCAGCAAACTTCGCGCGTGCCAACTCAAGCGCTCGAGCTACGAGCGTTGTGCGGAACGTTGACTCGGCAGATCTCCCCTCGCCCGCTACCATGTCCTTTGCTTGTTCACGGATCCGAGTCGCCTTCGTGCGCGCGCTCGCGACGATCTGCTCAGCCTCAAGCTTTGCCTGCGTGACGATCTCTGTTCGTGCGCGATCTTGTTCTGACGCAAGGCCCTTCGTAAGAGCCTCAATTGCGTTCAGCTCGCGCTCCGCAGAAGCGACTTGTGATGCGCAGCTCTCAACCGTTTCCTGGATCCGAGCTCGGCGAGCGTTCCATCCATGTGCAATAGGCTTGCGCAGAAGCACATAAAGGAGGATCGAGTACACCGTGAAGTTCGCCCAGTAGACCGTGAGGTCAGCGATCGACGGCTCACCGTGCGCGGAGCTAGAAGCAAAAGCTGATGCTACGGGAAAAAAAACAAGAGCGAGGGAGACGAGTGAGCGGTGGAGTATGGAAGCGTTTAGTACGTTCATTACGATTTTCTTTCTGCGACCTTTAAACAGGAAGAGCATGATCCCAAATTGCGGCGGTAGGATAGCCAAGCTGGGCGCAGATGTCACCCCTTAGGTGGACGAATTCAGGCGGTTTTTTGCCACCTCATTTGGGCAGGTTACACGCCCATAACGACAGGCCATTGAGGCTTGCGCCATACGGAAATAAGCACTGAATGCTGGAGCGCTTCTCAGCCTGGCTTACGCGGAGAGCTGCGTGTCGACCTGGGTGGCCAAGGTAGCTGCGAGGGCTAGCGCCTCTTTTTCAGCTCCCTGCTTGGCGCGAGAAAGCTGATCAGCGATAGCAGCTCGTCCCGTCTTCAAGTCGGCTGCGGCATCACCTTCAGCGGCGGCGATAATCTGACCGGCCTCCGTCTTGGCCTCGGCGATGATACCTGCGCGGGTCTTGTTCGCCTCTACGCGAGCCTGGAACATCGATTCATCGTAGCGAGCCCGCAGGGCAAGCGACTTTTGGCGCATCTGCTCAGCCGTAAAAAGAGCTCCCTCGGTCACCGACTCTCTCTGCTCGACGTGCTCCAAAAGTGGCTCAAATACAAGGACTTGGAGGGATTTGTAGAGCGTAAAGATAAGCCCCGTTCCGACCAGAATCATGAGTCCATCGGTCTCAGTCAACGAGATTGCGGCGAGTGCGTTGTGAAGGGTTCCGTTCATAGCCGGTAGAGTCGTCGATTTTTATAATTAGATCAACTCTTGGTCACGATCTGGCCTTGGGTCGTCTCGGGCATCGAGCAGCGCCCTACAAACGTCGCGCCCGGCTCGATCATAATCACCTGAGTAGCGATATCCCCGCGCAGCTCCGAGCCGTTAAGAAGAGACGCGGATTTCGAGGCTGACACATCTCCTGCCAATCTACCCTCCACGACTACTTCAACGGCCACGAGCCTTCCGGTCACAGCGCCACCGGCGGCCACCACGATCTTTGACTCCGATGAAACCTCGCCCTCAACAACACCAGAAACAACGATATCACCCCGGGATTTAATGTCTCCCTTGATGGCTGTATCTGCACCGATAACTGTAGCACCACCCTTTGCTCCAGCGGGGCCGAGGGTGAATTTCGAATTGGTTGTATAAGAATCTGTCGGAACTGCCTGACCTGAACTCTTCATATTACTCCCGTGTCATCGTTAAAATTTGCACTAATCTGTCGAGCTCGGCGTCGGAAAAGTAGTGCAACTCAACCTGACCACCTTTGCGCGCTTTGCGTATGGTAACCTTTGTTCCTAGCGAATTTCTCAGGCGCTCCTCCAACTCTGGATACGCTGGAATGTGCGGAGTCTTCGCGGTCGAAACTTCTCCGTCGTCACTCGACTTTTTTGGACTGTCAAAAACTACCGTTCGTGAAACGATCGCTTCAATAGCACGAACTGAGAGATTTTCAGCGATAACTTTGTTGGCGAGGCTTATCTGAGCAACCGGCTCTTTCACCGTTAAAATGGCCTTCGCGTGCCCGGCGGAAATTCTGCCATCACGAACCATATCCTGTACAACGCTCGGAAGCTTCAGGAGTCTCGCGGTATTGGCAACCGTCGCGCGGTCCTTCCC
>OMII01000043.1 GCA_900299055.1 Pseudomonadota bacterium
CATGTGCGTAGTTGGTGGTGCCATCAATTGGATCAATAACCCAGGTCGTACCCTTGCCATACTCTTCGGGGTCGAGAGTTCGAGCCGATTCCTCAGCAAGGATCTTGTGTTCGGGAAATGCAGTAGCAATCGTTTCAACAATAATCTTTTCGCACGCCACATCCGCAGTAGTAACAAGATTGCGATCGCCTTTAAAAGAGACCTCAACACCGAGTTTTTCCCGATGTTGACGGGCAAGATCCGAGGCTTTTGAGGCAGCGCTATACGCGACTTCGAGGAGATTTTGGAGGGATGTTGTTTTCGATGACATACTGAGTTCGAGTATGTCAGGTCTAGAGTTATCGATCGAGTCCTGGGTGTAGTTTTGTCACGCCAGAATATCGAGCGAATATCGGTAGAGTTCAGCGCCCGAGCGGATGACAGCGGCACCTGCTTTTACGGCCAAAGCGTCCTGTTGAAGATCGACGAATGCTGATACGGGGTCCTGTGACGAATTTGGAGTAAAGGCCTCGGTCACGCGTTGCGCGTCGCGGCTAAGTCGCTCAAGGCCCTGTGACATCCCCTGCAGGCCGATGCCTAAAACAGTATCCATACCTCGAAGAGTCGGCTCGAACTCCAAAAAGATGAGATCCTAGAGCGATAATTAGTTTCAAAATATCAGGGCTTTAGCTATACCATAGAAAGCGCTAGCCGCATATGTTTCAAGGATATACACCATGTCGCACATTCTAAAGAGCATTCCCAAGGGTGAAAAAGTTGGTCTCGCCTTCTCAGGCGGTTTAGATACGAGTGTTGCCGTAGCATGGATGCGAGAAAAAGGAGCTGTTCCGTATGCCTACACAGCACACCTAGCCCAGCCTGATGAGGACGATATCGAGTCCATTCCATCTCGTGCCATGGCATACGGCGCCGAAAAGGCTCGTCTTATTGATTGTCGAGCTGATCTTGCGAGGGAGGGATTACTTGCTCTGATGTGCGGTGCGTTCCACATTACTACTGCTGGCAAAACGTACTTCAATACTACACCACTTGGACGCGCGGTCACGGGAACAAAGCTGGTCGCAGCGATGGCCGAAGACGGTGTGACCGTCTGGGGTGATGGGAGCACCTATAAAGGTAACGACATTGAGCGATTTTACCGCTATGGTCTTTTGGTTAAACCTAATCTTCGCATCTACAAGCCATGGCTGGATGAGACCTTCATCGGAGAACTCGGTGGTCGAGCGGAGATGAGCGCGTGGCTTGTGGCACGGAACCTTCCTTACCGTGCCTCCGGAGAAAAAGCATATTCGACAGATGCGAATATGTGGGGAGCTACGCATGAAGCAAAAAAACTGGAGTTTCTCGATGAGTCGGAGAAGCTCATCCAGCCGATTATGGGAGTACGTTCGTGGGATTCATCCGTGCAGATTGCACCGGAGCAGGTCCGCGTAACTTTTGTTGAGGGCCTTCCAACTGCGATCAACGATAAGGAGTACACCAGCCAGGTAGATCTTGTGCTAGAAGCTAATCGCGTCGGAGGGCGACATGGCTTGGGTGTTTCGGATCAGATTGAGAATCGGATAATTGAAGCTAAGAGCAGGGGAATATATGAGGCCCCAGGAATCAAGCTCCTTCAGATTGCGTACGAACGCCTTCTCAGTGGTATCCATAATGAGGACACTATGGATCACTACCGAGTATCAGGGTATCGGCTCGGGCGATTGCTATACCAGGGGCGTTGGTTTGATCCTCAGGCGATGATGATTAAAGAGTCATTGATTCGCTGGGTCGGAAAAGCGATTACAGGCACAGTGACACTTGAGCTGAGAAGGGGAGACGACTATTCAATCCTGAATACAGAGAGCCCTAACCTTACCTATCATCCAGAGCGCTTAACCATGGAACGTGGAGGAGAGGGCTTTACGGCACACGACCGGATCGGGCAATTAGCGCTGCGCAATCTTGATATCGCTGATACACGAGGAAAGATCCAAGTATATCGTGATGCCGGAATTATCGTTTCGAACTCATCGATCACGGATCTTTTGGAGTAGTTGTTCAGATGCGAAACGTGGTCATAGCAGCGACGCTCTCTATCGGGGCTATACTGGGGGATGCTCAAGCTGAGCCGGTGTGGGTGCAAGTGAGAGAGTCAGTAGTGCGATCCGCGCCCAAGTATTACGCCGCTGGGGTCTTACCCGTTCGCTATGGGGAGAAAGTAGAGCGGCTGTCGGAATCGGCAGGGGGGGCCTACGTAAAAGTTAGAAATATCCAGGGGTATCTACCGCTTTCTGCAGTGTCACTTGACCGAATCGTGCTGCAGGCACGTGAGCTCGGGCAGATGTCGGCCGATACATCTGATGTGATCCTTGCAGGAAAGGGGTTTAACAAAGAAGTTGAGAAGGCCTACAAGAGCACGGATCCAGAGGCGCGATTCGATTTGGTTGATAAAGTCGAGCAGGCTTCAAAGGTATCTTCGACAGAAGTGGCGCAGTTTAGAAAAGCAGGAGATCTGCCATGAGGCGTGCTGTCGCAAAGATCCTGACCATCCTGACGAGCACCCTGCTTGGCGGCTGTGCCAATCCACAGTTCGCTGATCTTGGAGCTTCAGTGCTCTCAGCGACTGGATACGTCGATGAATCTCAGGTTAAGGGATTTCTTGCGGCGGGTAGTAAGGCGATAAAATCTCAAGAGGAGCTTACTCCTGAACAGGAATATTATCTCGGTAGAGCCGTCTCGGCGCGAGTGCTTGCGAAGTATCCGCCGGTTCTAAAACCCGCGCTCACACGGTATGTAAATACTATTGGACGAGTTGTCTCGGGTGTTTCCGATCTACCTGAAACTTTCGGAGGATACCATTTTGCCGTTATCGAATCCGATGAGATGAATGCTTTGTCAGCCCCCGGAGGCTTTGTGTTTATTTCGCGTGGGCTCCTTCGACGACTTAAAGATGAAGATAGTGTAGCCGCGGTGCTGGCACATGAAGTTGCTCATATCGTTCATAGGGATGGAGTGTCTGCGATCGCGAATTCAAATCTTTTTGGAGCTCTTACGGATGCTCCGCTACAAGCGGCTGCGATTGGGATGAATAACAGTAGTATTCCAGTAGACCTCGCGCCCCTGACAGAGCTGTTCTCTACGAGTGTAACCGATCTTACAGAGAGGCTTTTAGTTACCGGGTACGATCGCTCTCAGGAGTACAAAGCAGATGAATATGCTGTTGAGCTATTGCGTAGAGCAGGCTATCGAAGTGATTCGGTAGCGCGAGTCCTAGAGATTGTTCAGAGCTCAGCAGCAACTGAGCACGGTGGATGGTTCGACACACACCCTGCCGCCAAGAAGCGAATTGAGGAGCTTGGGCATGGGGATAGCATATCGACAGATTGCCCGGAGCGAGCGGCTCGCTTTGCCGCATTTGTTCGCTAGCGGGTCAATTGTCGCCAAAGGCGAGTATTGGGACATGTAAGACTGAGCCATGGGATTTAGCTTTCTGTAACAATCTGATAACACTCGCTTTTGTTTTGTGTATGTCGTTCTGGTTGATTAGAGTAGTGAAGAGATACCCTGTATCATGAGCAATATGGGGGCAATTCCAACACAGAGAGCCGACGATGGTCGAGACGGTCGCTTTGCGTTTCGCCAGAACGAGCAGCGGCTGGTCCTTAGTCCTGATGAGTGGCCAGAGGCCTCTCGCAGCGGACGAGGTGCATTATCTGGTCCGCACACCCGCCACAAACAGAGCGCAGCAGAAGAGTATCGGGAAAGTTCCTTACGGCTGCTTGTAGACTTGCGAAATGCTGCATCGGACATACAACGCGATCCGAAGCTTCGCTTGAACTCAGATGTACTTGCGGCGGTAAGCGAGCACGCGACCACCTTCAAGGCTCGGATTAAGGACTACTCCCCGTACCACGCCATTTTAGGGGTAACCAGTCTAGCCATGATAGGGTACCGCGATGAGGACCTCTTCCGGCGCATACACAATCGAGTAAAAGCTGGTGCCGACACTCTCTCGGGCTCGTCTATCGCAGATCTTGTGTGGAGCTGCGGAGCGCTTATGATTCATGAGCCCGCACTTCTTGAGACTTTAAAAAAATCGGCGCTACGCAAAGAGCGAGTAGCCCGCATGACTGATCTCGACAACCCACGAAATGTGATCCCATTTAAAGAACGCGCTCTGCTAGCTTGGGGGTTTGCTGCCGCGTGTCCTGAAAATAACCGACAGAGTTACGTCAAGCAAATAGCACATCCTCAGGATCTAAATCGTGAAGGAGCACATTTCAATCACTGGCACTTGATGTATCAGGCGCTCGTCGTAGCAGGATTGGTTGATAGCAAAGATTCTTTTCCACAGCTGCAAAGCAGTGATCAGCAGCAAGATGAGCGTGCGCCAAACAGCTTTGAGACCTCAGTGCTCAATAGTGCAATGACTCTTCTCGGCGAGCATCGGTACCCCTATTACGTGCGCGAGCAGTTAGGAGGAGTGGAGACCGATCTTATGATAGTAACTCCTCATGGTAACGTAGTGATCGAGGCGGACGGGGAGGCTTTTCATCGCCTAATAGGGCCAGATGGCGGAATGCTTCGTGGTAAAGACCAAGCGCAGGATCGGTTTCTGACGAAGTTTGGGGTCAAAGGGGTAATTCATGTTGGCTCTTGGGAGTGGAATCCGCTACACGGAGAGGAGATCCTGCGCCATAAAATCAACGAAGTAGCGCCATTTTTGCTCGATAGACCATAAACCGAGGGCGCGATAGGCTCATATTCATGAGTCCCCACAACCTTAAGCGCCTCTGCTCTCTTTCTTTATGGCTGATACTTTCGGTTATCGGTACGCTCGGGCTCGTATCAGGGTCGCTGCGAGATCTTGAGGCCCGCACCTGGGATTGGCGCGCTCGATGTATCGCCGATCCGAAGCGGCGCGACTCTCGTATACAAATCATCTCCATAGACCAGAGCGCGCTCGATTATTTCGCGAAGCACGAAAAAATATACTGGCCGTGGCCGCGCTCGCTGTACGTGCCTGTGATAGAGTTTCTTCGTCGAGCTGGGGCAAAGGGGGTCGCATTCGACCTCATTTTTACTGATGATGTTGGAAGAGTAGAGGAAGATATTCAGCTCGCAGCGGCATTAGCTGGTGAGATGCCCGTGGTGCAAGCCTTTGTTCCTCGTGTAATCGACGTAGAGCGCGACGAGCAAAGTGGTATAGAGCAGAAGCTGCGACAATTCACCCACTACGATGCCTCACGCTTTTTGTCCAGTGACCATAGTCGACACTACACCTCTGCCAAACTTCCGGCCCCCGAGCTTCTCAACGGCGCAGCTACCCTGGGTAGCGTTGTCGCAGAGGCAGATAATGATACGATTTTTCGAAGAGCAATTCCTGGTGGATGGTTGGGATCAGTTCCATTTCTGTCACTTCCTTTTGCCTTGTACGCGCGCACCATACAGAGTGAAAGCTTGTCTTTGAAGCTAGCGTCTCAAGTAGATGGTGATGGAGAGTTTTTGATAAGGTTTCATGGCTCCGCAGGTAGCTACGAGACGCACCCGATTCACGCCATTATTAATAGCTGGCTGCAGATTACAGAAGGGAAGACGCCTGGAGTCGACCTGCAACGATTTAAAGATGCCTACGTATTCGTAGGAGCGACAGCACCGGGGCTTCTTGATTTACGCTCTGTCCCGCTAGGTGGCGTTTTTTCAGGAGTCGAGGTTAATGCCACGATATTAGATAATCTGATCCACGAGGACTTTTTAAGAAGTGTCCCTGTAAGCTCAGTCGCTATGGCGCTCTGCATCGCTCTTGGATTGGTAGTGCTTGGCGCCGTGTCGACGTACCGCAGATGGGTGATGATTAGTGCTATCGCACCAATAGTATGGGTAGCGATATGCTTCCTTGGGGCTGCTTTTGGGTGGTGGATCCCAATGGTAGTGCCCGTGATCACGGTTGTAACCGCGCTATCACTCGGCTTTCTCATTCAGTATCAGATTGAGGGAAAACAGCATCGCTTTGTTCGCGGGGCATTCAAGCATTTTGTAAGCGCCGATGTCGTGGAACGTATCGTTCAGGATCCGAGGCGTCTCGCACTTGGCGGTGAACGTCGTGAGATGACGATGTTTTTCGCAGATATCGAGGGCTTCACCTCGCTATCAGAAAAAATGGAGCCAGGAGAATTGGTTCGGTTTATTAACCGACTACTCTCCGAAGTGACGGATATTATAGTGCGCTACGAAGGTACTATCGATAAGTACGAGGGCGATGCGGTGATCGCATTTTGGAACGCGCCACTCCCAAACGCGGACCATCGAGCGCGAGCTGTAGAGGCAGCACTCGCCTGTCAGAAACGACTTCACGACCTAGCTGATTTGTTTCATGCTGATTTCGGTATCAAGCCTCGCTTAAGGATAGGGCTCAATACGGGTGTTGTAACGGTTGGGAACTTCGGATCAACAACGAGGTTTAATTATACCGTAATAGGTGATGCTGTTAATCTTGCCTCGCGACTTGAAGGCACTAATAAAGTCTTTGGTACTCAGATCCTCGTTTCGCAGTCGACCCACGAAGGCCTCTCTAATCGTTTTACGTGGAGACGGGTCGGGCAAGTCGCCGTCAAGGGGAAAAGCCAGCCAACGCAGCTGTTTGAGCCGCTTGACCCACGATTGCAAGAGCGTATGATCGCGGCGCTTTCCGAGTATGAGGATGGGCTAAGCGCTTTTGAACGCGGTGACTTGGTAGCCGCGATTGAGTGCTTTGCGTCTCTTGATTTTGATCCGGTCAGTCGCTCCTATCTGTCACGCATCGAGAGAGATGGCGCGAAGTCTGTCGGTACCACTTCGCAGCCGCTTTGGATTTTAACGGAGAAATAAATGACGCTAGAGATTCTTTCAGCGAAGAGCAGCTTAGAACAGCAGATGGCTGACGCTGCCAAGAAAATCTTCACGCTACTGAGTAGTCGCACCGCAAGCGATCCGCTTGTTCTTGGCCTTTGCGGAGGCCGCAGTGTAGTGGGATTATTGCAGGCGATGCTGAGTGAATCACGGCACCAACCGCAGGACATCCTGCGACGAATACAGTTTTTCATGGTAGATGAACGAGTCGTTGCTCTTTCAGATTCCCAAAGTAATTTTGGCGGGCTCAAAAATCAGCTTTTTGACAAGCTGTTGCAGGACGGGCTCATTCACGAGGATCAATTACATCCGTTTGAGGCATCAGACAGCACCGCTGAGAATGGCTGTCGGTCATACGAAACTGAGTTAAAGCGATATGGAGGTGCCTTTACGGTCACGGTGCTCGGAATGGGGGAGGATGGCCACGTGGCAGGACTCTTTCCCAACCATCCAGTTCTCTCTTGTGGAGAGCGTGCGTTCTACAGCTTCCGAGATTCACCAAAACCACCCGCGCATCGGATGACCGCGAGTACAAAGCTCATTGCCCAATCCTCGCTGATTATCCTTTTGGCACTGGGCGACGCCAAGCGAGAAGCATGGAAGAACTTCCAAGAGCCGAGCGTTTCAGTCGCGGATTGTCCCGCGAAGCTTGTAGCGCAGGCGCCACACTGTGTAGTTGTAACCGATCTGCATACGTAAGGTTTAAGTGCGCTAGAAGCGCACGGCACATACGAATGACGGGGCCGAAATCTTAGGCGGCGACGCCTATTCCGTGACGCTTGCCCACTTTTGCGAATGCTTCAAGCGCACGATCGAGATCAGATCGCGAGTGTCCAGCAGATATCTGAGTTCGAATTCTCGCCTGACCCTGTGGAACAACAGGATATGAGAATCCAATTACGTATACCCCTTCCTTTAGCATATCATCTGCAATCGAAGCTGCTAATCGAGCGTCTCCAAGCATAATTGGCACGATCGGATGCACACCGGGGCGCACTTCGTAGCCAGTTTTTACGATTTCAGCTCTAAAGTACTTAGTATTCTCTCGAAGTCGATCGACGAGCTCTGTATCCTTCTTAAGGAGCTCTAAGCACGCTATAGATGAGGTAACAAGCGCAGGAGCGAGGGTGTTGCTAAAAAGATATGGCCGGCTACGTTGTCGCAAAAGCGACACGATCTCTTTGCGTCCTGTGGTGAATCCACCGCTCGCCCCGCCGAGAGCCTTTCCGAGAGTTGAGGTTATAACATCAATCGATCCCATCACACCGCATTCTTCGATTGAGCCGCGACCCGTTGGGCCGAAGAAGCCGGTTGCATGACATTCATCAACCATAGTGAGCGCTCCATATTGAGCGGCTAAGCCCTGAATCTCCTTCAGCGGAGCGATATCGCCATCCATCGAGAAAACGCCATCTGTGGCGATCATCATTCGCCGAGCTTTCGGTTTTGCTTCCTTGAGACACCGCTCTAGATCATTCAAATCGTTGTGAGTGTAACGATATCGCTGCGCCTTGCACAAACGGATGCCATCGATAATCGAGGCATGATTAAGAGAGTCACTTATAATAGCGTCTTGCTCGCCGAGCACAGTCTCGAAGAGGCCCCCATTTGCGTCAAAGCAAGAGGGATACAGAATAGTATCTTCGGTACCCAAGAATTGTGAGATCGCGGCCTCTAAATCTTTGTGAATTTTCTGTGTTCCGCAGATAAAGCGAACAGACGAAAGTCCAAGACCCCATTCGTCAATACCTGTCTTCGCCGCTGCGCGTAAGACTGGATTGTTAGCTAAGCCAAGGTAATTGTTTGCGCAAAAATTGAGAACTTTCTTGCCGTTCACCGTAATCTCAGCCTCTTGCGGAGACTCGATCACTCGCTCCCCCTTCCATAGGCCCGATTCTCGAATTGCGTCTAGCTCGGTCACAAACTGCGCGCGGATATCTTCATTCATATGTGGCACCTCTATCTGTAGGGGGTCTGTACGCGTTTAATATTTGAGACAAAACTAATTCGCGGCCATGCGATATAGAGAGATTTCACTGCCACTGGCCGCATACCGTGCGCGTACAGCTGGAAGGAGGTAGTCTGCGAAGCCGCTTTCAAAAGAGTACAGGGGCTCCCAACCGAAATCACGCCGCGCCGCGCTGTCATCGACATCCTCAGGCCAACTGTCAACGATGGCTTGTCGTGATGGATGAACCTCGTAGGTAATGGTGGTGCTGGGGAAGAATTCTGAAAGTAGCACGCCTATTTCCCGAGCGCTCGGGGCGAATCCTCCCACATTGTAGACTCGTTGGGTCAGACGAGTTGCATCTGCCTCACTCAACATAACGAGTGCTCTAGCCGCGTCGGGCATCATCATAAAGGGGATGCGTGAATCGGGCCTCACAAAACAACTATACGATACGCCTTGCGCCGCAGCGTGTACCATCTCAGGGGCATAGTCACTTGTTCCACCTGTTGGCAGTGTGTGAGCGCTTAAAAGGCCAGGAAATCGGACTGCCCGAAAATCTGGCCGTACACCATCGTTTCGCTGCTCAAGCATTCCAAAGTTTTCAGAGTAGTAACGCCCAAGTGATTCACAGTACAGTTTATTGGCGCCGTACATAGTTATTGGGGTGAGACACTCGGCTTCTCGAACTCGACCAGCGCTACGTTTCTGACTGATAGAGGAAACACCATAAACAGCAATCGTACTCGTAAAGATCACCTTGACCGGACGTCCGAGTGCCGTCGAATGTTTTCGCGATAGCTCTAAGATGTTGAGCGTGCCCGACACGTTCACTTCATGAGCTTTTAGAGGAGCACGCTCACCGCCAGACGAGAGTATGCCGGCAAGATGAAAAATCGTGTCGTATGGAAGACCGTCCCCGAGACTAGAAACGAGCGTAGCATCTGCGATATCGCCAACTGCTATCGAGGAACACAGCTCCTCTATTTCTTTACTCGGCTTGCGGAGGTCAAATCCTGTAATAGAGTACCCACCAGCACGTGACAGATACTCAACCAAACTACTTCCGACCTCTCCAGCTACTCCGGTGATAAGAACTCGTCTCACAACAATCCCCACAACTCTTAGCCGCACCCGGGCCTAGGCTATCACGTGCAGAGGGGCTTATTACAGGACTTGCCGAGAATAATCCCTAACGCTTCTGGTTACTACACCGAGCGCTCATGTAGTTTCAGTAGGTTGCGCCTTGTGTATCGCTGGGTAGTGCAGTGGACCTCCTCACCCCCTAAGGAGCTTCATGGTGAGTCATCGTGTGAGGCACCACCAGCCGGTCGAACTCATCCGGCTCTAGAATGTGAAGAGCCGCTGCCGCCTCCTTGAGTGTTTTACCGGTCTCGAGAGCTGTTTTCGCCAGATGGCTCGCCCTATCATAACCGATGTGAGGTGTCAGGGCGGTCGCCAGCATTATATTATTTGAGAGGTGCTCAGAGATTCGATGTGGCACGGGTGTGATTCCAGCGGCGCAATGAGAGTTGAACGCGAGGCATACGTCACTGAGTAATTCGATGCTCTCTAGAATCTTGTGCGCAATGACTGGTTTAAAGGTATTGAGCTGAAAATTTCCTTGGCTCCCTCCGAAGGCAACAGTCGTGTCGTTGCCAAGGACCTGCGCACACACCATAGCAAGTGCCTCGCACTGAGTGGGGTTTGCCTTTCCCGGCATGATTGACGATCCGGGTTCATTGACTGGCATCGTTAGTTCTCCAAGTCCACACCGTGGACCACTAGCGAGCCAGCGAATGTCATTCGCGATCTTAAGGAGCGCAACCGCCAACGTGCGTGTAGCAGCGGAGATCGTGACAAGTGGATCGTGGCATGAGAGGGCAAAAAATTTATTTGGCGCTGATTGAAATGGGATTCCTGTAAAGTCGGCGATCGCTCTGGCAGTTTCGGCACCAAAGTTTACGTGAGCGTTTAAGCCCGTTCCAACGGCAGTGCCCCCAATCGCCAAAAAATAGAGATCTTGTAAAGTACGCTGTGTAATTTCTGATGCATACTCGAGTTGAGCAACCCAGCCACTAATTTCTTGAGAAACAGTTATTGGTGCTGCGTCTTGCAGGTGTGTTCGTCCAGTTTTGACCAGATTCTGGTATTGGGCAGCTTTGGCGGCAAATGTTTCGCGTAAAAGGTCGACTGCAGGGAGATACCGCTCGCAGATCTGCGTGACGATAGCTATGTGCATCGCGCTTGGGAACACATCATTTGATGACTGGCATCGGTTGACATGATCGTTTGGATGTATAGGAGTCTTGCTACCAAGAACACCTCCAAGTAGCTCGATAGCTCTATTACCGATTACCTCATTTGCATTCATGTTAGACTGCGTACCGGACCCTGATTGAAAGACTCCAAGTGGGAAATGATCATCGAGGTAGCCCGCTACAACATCTTCTGACGCTTTGATGATTGACTGGGCGAGCTTGGGCTTGAGTTCGCCGAGTTCAAGGTTTGCGAGGGCACAACACCTCTTCACAATACCTAGTGCCCGAATAAATGGCCTCTGCCAGACAAATCGCGTGCTGCCGCTTGGAAAGTTATGTCTCGCGCGCTCAGTTTGTGCGCCCCAATATCGGTCGATCGGAACCTCGATGAATCCAAGTGAGTCTGATTCGAGACGTGTCTGCTGAGTCATGAGTAGTCTCGTAGAATGTTAGCGGGTTTTCGAGAGAAAGCACGAAATCACGTTAGCCATAATACTATAGAGCGCGCTCCTGAGGCTGCAGGTATGTGATTGTCGGTCTGTATCCATAGGCTTCTCGTCTCGTTAACACATTCAAGGCAGCATGAACTACATCGATCGGCAAAACACCCTCTCGTAGACATACGTGAACTGTATGCGGAGAGTATGCGCGGCTGCAGTTTGTGAGAAGTGACTGGTCTACGCAGAGCTGAGCGATAGTAAGGGTTAAAGGGTTATCCGTATCTTATTGGCCTTACAGCTAAAAACGATGAAAGCCTCCCCATTTTCAGAATGTAGCGAATCCAAATCATGCCGAACTCATCCAAATAAATAGAGCAGAAAAGAGTTTGTTTTATGACTAACTTCAGCTGCTAGTTTCTACCAAGATCGGCGTGTAGCCGGTCACGTCTCGTTCGGTTGGATAACAATCGACGTGGATGAGGAGAATGCGCCTATAGTCACGACGAGGACGTATTCGTTGTGGCAGAGAGTGTCGATGAGAAGTTGAAGCGACGCTTGTGAGCCCGTGCGAGTTATCACGCACGTGGTTTTCTCCCAAGGAGGGAGCGCTTGAAAATACATACTGCCGCTAACGCACTCGACCTAGACCTGCAGCAGATTGATTCATCGTCTCCTGATTCTGAACACTCCAGACATAAGCAAAGACGCAAGCGTGGGCAGCGTGAAGCAGACCGGAGCCACGAGCGGGATGCGTACGAACTGCGTGATATCAACTCCACAGAGGATTGTGTAGATTACATATCGCCTGCTACAGGAGTAAAGTTCTGCTCGCGCTCGGAGGCAATCTGCGCGGAGCTTCTGAGACGGTATGTGCCACACTTTCATTTGCAAGAAGGGCTCACATTTCAGGTTCCAATAGGGCGAGACCAACGTGGAAATGTGCTAGCGGTAGATTTTTTGGTTGATGGGGTACTTTTTGAATACCATCCTGTGAGGCTCTTTAAGAATAGACGTCGATTTGGTGATTTTCTAAGCAAGCAGGAGTATCGAGCGTACGCTGATGTGTGTCATTCGCTCTCGCGAGACCAGCGTGAGTTTTTTCAGGACTCCGTGCGGGCTAGACTCGCGAAGAATTACTTCACCAAACGACGAGCTCTTCTGGATCAACATCCGACGTATCGGCGTATGGAGCTTATCGTGGCAACTTCACCAGAAGAGTTTTATGTTCTGGTGTTGAAGCGTTTTGGTAAGAACGTGCCGCGCACAGTCGAGCGGTTTATGGCGATTTTCGATGAGCTTCGCGTATCGCTACCGGAGTGAGGGGGCGTTACAGCTGGAAATAACCATCGCTTATCCGATCAGCTCTGACATGAGCCACTCATGCCGATTCTCGAGAGCTCGATCAATCTTACGTATGAGCATTTCATGCTTGCTTTGAAGTTCTTGATCCTGGAGGTTTGGGGTTACGATACGCCCCTCGGGAGTAATGGTCACCGATGAAGCAGCGCGCTCCTGATAAACTCTCTGAAAAGAAAGGGTGTCAGTTGAATCTAGGGAATTGCTTGCCGTTGTCGAACCTCCCTCGGGAATATTTCGAGGGGATAGGATGTAGTTCCCGGAGGGGAGCTCGCGTATTGAATATACTTGATGCCTAGCTCCTTCTTTTACTGAAAAGCTACCAGACTGCTTTGCGTAATCGGCCACTTTGATAAGTATCGCTGATCGACGCACCTCCTCGGCAGTCCGGGGTAACGTGGCTAGTTCAGGTGTCTCAGCAATTCGCAATGATGTTTCTCTCATGCCCATGATATGGCAGGAGAGAAACCTTGCGTGATGTTGAACCGGTAACGCCGTGAATTTGCGGACCTCGTCGTGACTACCGCACGAGTAGGTCGCTGGCAACATCAAGCTTTGAGCGGGTCTTTAGAATAGCGATACTCGAACCAACGGCTTGTTGTGTGGTTTGTTCAACGGCTTCACGGCGATATTTATCAAGAACCTCGGCTGCGACCGTCGACGTTGCGTCGGGCTCGGTCACTTTGGTAACAGCACCAAGCACGAGTCCGTTCGGCGCTCGGTATGGTTTACTGAGAACACGGGGAGAGACTCGTGACGCAAAAATGGCCTCTCTCATCTCTGGTGACATCGCTGTGAGAGCCGTTGTGGTAGGAGCGGCTGGCGAGATGTCGAACGAATCGGAGATTTTCGCGTTAGCACCCTTTGCAAGCGTGACAAAAGAGGTTGGATTTTTGGATGCTTGTGCGAGCAGCTCCTGAGCCTTAGCCTCTAGCAGTTTAGCAGCCTCGTCTTTCTTCCATGCCTGACGGACTCTATCTTTTACCTCCGTGAATGGCGGAGTCGAGGGCTCCTTGAAGTCTCGAATCTGAAGCGCGACAGTCGAATCTCCTAGGTCCACGACCGTAGCAATGAGTCTTTCGGAGGCAGGTATCATCAGAGCTTGTTGGGTGAGTCCTTTCAGGAGAGGATCTGGATCCTGTCCTGATTGACTAAGAACCGATGACTTCGGAGTCGGAAGACCCATTGTTTTCGCCACTTCCGCAACTGAAGTCGATGTTTTGCGAGCTTGGTCGACTACCTCACGGGCCTTGGCCGCTGCGTAGGAGGGAGCCTCCTGCGCGCGTAATGTTTTCTCTATCTCGGCTTTAACGAGGTCGAATGGTTTCTGGGAGGCGTCTTTCTTTTCCTCTATCTTAGCGATTTCAAAGCCCCACTCTTCGTCTATGAGCCCTGCGACAGTACCCGGAGTGGCACTGAAGACAGCTTGATCGAAAGATTTAGAGCTTGAGCCGCGGCTTACCCAGCCTCTATCCCCTCCGCTGAGTTTGGAGGGAAGATCGTCGGAGTATTTTTGCACCAGCTCGGCAAAAGATTTGCCGGCGGTCGCCTCGTCGTGAGCTTGCTTGGCCTTTTCTTTAACTGCTGCCATTTTGGAAGGATCGTTCTCTTTGGGGTATAGCAGCTTTATCGAGCGAACTCGTACTTGTTCCGGTGTTCTGAATCTGGCCTGGTTTTCGGTGTAAAACAGCTCGAGGTCCTGGGGGAGTATTTGCACTGCTTGCTCATACTCGCCTGGCCTAAACATGAGGTACTCGTAGGTTACTCGAGCCGGCAATTCGTATTGCGTGGCAGTCTTCTCGTAGAGTTTCTTCAGGTCGTCATCAGAGGGCTCGGCGGTCTTTGTGAGAAAGTCATCGGTATTAAGTGAAGCGGCAACTACACTGTATTTCGTCTCTTGCTTGACATAGCGAGATTGAATTTCAGTTCGAGAAACGAACGATACGTCTCGCAAAGTATTGACCAACACCTCGCGGCCAAGCTCTTTTTTAATCTGCGCACTAAATTGTCGCCCGTTGAGACCGAGACTCTGCAGCATTCCTCTAACTGCATCTGACGAGACCTCGCGACCAGCGAATATTCGATTCGTGATGTATTTTTTTACTGCCTCGTCATTACCCGAAAGTCCCCATTCTGCCGATTCCTGAGTAAGCAACGTTGAGTCGACCAGGTTATCGACAGTTTGTTGGGTTAAGTCGAGATTGAAGGACTTCGCCAGCGCCTCATAATTATCTCCGAGCATCTGACGATAGCGTTGGGAGATGTTTTCTCTGGCCCTCTCAAACTCAGCCACAGATATCTTCTCGTCATTAACTTTTATGGCGTAGTCCTGTCGAGCAGGACCGTCATGCAGAATGTCGAGACCGACGCCACTCAGCATGAAACATATAGCCATGAAGAGGAAGACGTAGGTGATGATCTTGTTGTGTCGATGAATGAGTTTAATCATAAAGCTCTCTGTCGTTGAGTCCCCGTTTATTAAGGCTGGGGAGCGTCCTGTGCGTTCTTCGTTACTCGATTGGGCTGGGCGGTACCTCGTGACAGACCTGCCACGAGACTTGGCCTCGCACCGCATCAAGAACGCTCAGGCACGCGTCTAGCTGCGTTGGGGGCGTCAGTACGCACACCACGGGGCGATCCCCTTGTAGAGTGCTTACTGTTCCGACGCCATCATACAACTCAAAATATGCCTGGAGAAGCACAACATTGCTACGGGGAACTTCGAGATAGATAGCTACCGAATCGGGGTCTAGGAGGGTAGCGGCAGCACGCGCTTCTTCAGATCCCATCGTATACTACTTCTGTCTGAGCGCGGCTTCTTGACGTATGAGCTCGTTGACCTTCTTGGGGTTCGCCTGGCCGCCGGTAGCTTTCATGACCTGGCCGACAAAGAAGCCATGTAGACGCTCGTTGCCACCTAGGTATCCGGCGAGCTGTCCAGGGTTGTTGTCGAACTCTTTGCGTATAGCGACTAGTATCTCTTCATCGTTACTTACCTGCTTGAGGCCCTTTTCCTGCACAATCGCGTCGGGGGTTTTGCCAGTAGCGAACATCTCCTCGAACACCGATTTTGCCATCTTGCCCGAGATGACATCTGTCTCGATGAGCTTGATTAACGCCCCGAGAGAGGAAGACGATACGGGGGACTCTTCTATCGAAAGGCCCGCTTTGTTAAGGACACCAAAAAGTTCAGACGTCACCCAGTTGCAGGCGGCTTTAGCGTTTCCACACGCTGCTACTACTTGGTGGTAGTATTCAACAGCTGCACGCTCCGTCGTAAGAACAGTGGCATCGTACTGCGACAGTCCAAACTCAGACACGAGCTCGTTAGCCCACTGCGCGGGCAATTTTGGCAACTCGCGCTGAATCTCCCGTATCCAACTCTCTTCCACGACTACGGGTGGAAGATCGGGGTCCGGGAAATATCGATAGTCGGCGCTCTCTTCCTTCGAGCGCATGGGCCTCGTTGTGCCGTTAACGCTATCAAAAAGCAGGGTTTGCTGTACCACGTGCTGACCTGCTTTGAGTATCGATGTTTGACGGGCGATCTCGTACTCAAGGGCGCGCTCAACAAACTTAAATGAGTTCAAGTTTTTGATCTCGGTTCGAGTTCCGAATGTGAGTTGACCAACCGGACGAAGGGATATGTTCGCGTCACAGCGTAAGCTTCCCTCTTCCATATTGCCGTCGCTGATCTCTAGGTATCGAACTAGCTGGCGGATCGCCCGCAGATATGCGGCGGCCTCAGCTGGGGAGTGGATCTCTGGCTCTGAAACGATCTCTAGCAGAGGGACTCCCGCTCTATTGAGGTCCACTAGCGAGGAATTGGTTCGGCTGTCGTGGATATTTTTACCCGCGTCCTCCTCCATATGAATACGCTTGAGGCCAATTGTTCTCTTAATGTCACCGATAAAGAAGTCCACTCGACCTCGCTCGCAGATCGGCTCATCAAACTGGGATATCTGATAACCCTTTGGTAGATCGGGATAGAAGTAGTGTTTACGTGCGAAGCGGTTAAAGCGACGGATCTCGCAGCTTGTTGCGATTCCCAGCATGATCGCGAACTCTACCGCGCGCTTGTTTGTGACCGGAAGAGCTCCTGGCAAACCAAGAGTCACGGGGTCGATAAACTCATTCGGCTCGCCGCCATACGCGGCTGATGCGGCACAGAATATCTTAGAGCGAGTCGCGAGCTGTACGTGAACCTCAAGACCGATAACTGTTTCAAAATCCATTGCTACTCTCCCGCACTCATCGAGGGCTTTTTGGTGTGCCACTCAGTCTGACTTTCGTACGCTGATGCAACCTGGAAAAGCGTGGCTTCGTCCCAGGGTTTGCCGATTAATTGCAGTCCGATCGGCAGTCCAGCGGAGGTCATGCCGCAGGGGAGGCTGATCCCCGGCAGCCCTGCCAGGTTGACTGGAATTGTAAAAATGTCGTTGAGGTACATCTTTAGCGGATCGCTAACACGGTCGCCTATTTTGAACGCCACATCTGGCGTCGTAGGGGCGAGAATGACGTCACACTTGTCTTTGAACGCGCTGTCAAAGTCCTGCACGATCAGAGAGCGGACTTTTTGCGCCTTCAAATAGTACGCGTCGTAGTATCCGGAAGATAGTACATACGTACCCACCAGAATTCGTCGCTGCACCTCCTTGCCGAATCCTTCGCTCCGCGAACGCGCATAAAGGGTTTTAAGGTCGAGTTCGCCGGAGGCTCGATGTCCATACCGGATGCCATCGTAGCGGGCGAGATTTGACGACGCCTCAGCAGGGGCGAGGATATAGTACACGGAAACTGCAAGCTCGGTGTGAGGAAGGGAGATTTCGACTGGGATGGCGCCGAGGCCTTCGAGTGTCGCGATCGCTTTTCGCAATGCCGAATCTGTCTCTGGCTCAAGGCCGCTGACGAAGTATTCACGGGGAATAC
>OMII01000044.1 GCA_900299055.1 Pseudomonadota bacterium
TGGACGGCCGAGAGTGTTGGGACAGATCAAATGCTTCGGTTCAGTGTGCCCACGGATGACGGTGATTATCTGCTGCGTTTGATTATTCGAGATGCTTCGCTGCCGTGGCTGCAGGGTGAAAAGGGATGGAGCCAAAAAGCGAATTGTTCTGGCTGCGCCTCACAGTACTACTCCCTGCCGCGTCTTGCTGTTAGTGCCGACGTCCTTTACGGCGAGGCAAGGGTCACGCTGAAGGGAATTGGCTGGATGGATCACGAGTTTATGACGAACTCTCTTTCTGATGCACAAGTCGGTTGGGACTGGATGGGCCTGATGCTGCCAGATGGGCGTAGCGTGATGGTGTATCGCCTGCGTCGCCAGGATGGTTCTGTAGATTTTTCGGCGGGCTCGGTCCGCTCGAAGGATGGAGAGAAGCCCCTGGCAGGATCTGACTTTACGATGACTCCACTGGAGAACTGGAGTAGTCCAACGGGAAAAGGTGTCTATCCGATTCGATGGAGACTCGACATCCCTTCTGAGGGTATTCAGAAAATTATTGACGCGCGGGTGAGGGACAGCGAGATCGGAAACGAAGGAGCGATGCGATACTGGGAAGGGCCCGTTGCCAGCCAGGATGAAGCTTTAATTGGATATCTCGAAATGACGGGGTATGACGAGCGAGTGAAGTTCTAGGGAAAATTCGCACGAGATGAGACTGTGTGGGCGCGCAATCTTCCGGGATTATATTGACTTTATGTTGTAAACTACCGTACCGTGGAACTTATGTCGTCAATCTTTTGTAGTGCCGCAATTTCCTCCTGCAGCTTTTGGTGGGCGTAAGCCCCGACATATACTCCTGCGCCATAGCGGCGTAATCACTTTTCACCGATAATAATCACGAACACTCGACAGGATATCTTCCAATGAAGATTCGTAGCCAATGCACCACTATCAACGCCGATCTTACCTCGCCAGCGGCCGTATTTTTGCGGTTGCGAGACGTACATAGTCGCACGTTTCTCTTCGAGAGTTCCGACTACCATGGCGCTGGGGATTGCCGTTCATTTGTATGCTCCGATCCGATCGCGGAGTTTCGAATTGAGGATGGCTTCTGTTATTCGCAGCACGGTTCCGATGCGCCGAGAGCAACGCAGATCGATGAGACAACTGGGCTTCCGGAGCTCCTCTCGACTTTTATGAGTTCTATAGAAGTTGAGCGGCAGAGCGCTAGTTTTCCTAAGGGTGTCGAGCCCGGGGTGTTCGGGCACATTAGCTGGGAGGCTATTCCATATCTTGAGCGCATACGCTTCTCCAAGCGTGCTCCTGAGGGGCAACGGGTACCGGAGGTGCATCTTACGCTATTTCGATATGTCATCGCTTTTAATCCACTTCGCAATGAAGCGTATATCTTGCACAACTCACCGTCGGATGATGATGCCACTGCGTCAGCGCTGGAGTCGTTTGTTACGAAGGCTTTCACAGGCGATGTAAAAACCTATCCATTTATCTCAGATGGAGAGGAAGAATCCGCTCAAACAGATGAGCAATTCATCGATTTGATTAATACCTGCAAGCGTCACATCGCGCGTGGAGATGTTTTTCAGATAGTTCCGTCGCGCCGATACTCGCGCCGCTATAAAGGAGACGACTTTCAGGTCTATCGCGCGCTCCGCTCGATCAATCCCTCACCATATCTTTTCTATTGTGACTACGGGGGATTTCGCCTCTTTGGCTCAAGTCCTGAGGCGCAGATATCACTTTCCGGCGGTACCGCAACGATTTTCCCAATCGCAGGAACCTATGCGAGAACGGGAGATGATGTAGGTGACCGAGGAAAGGCAGAAGAGCTTCTCCACGATCCCAAAGAGAATGCTGAACATTGTATGCTCGTAGATCTCGCTCGTAATGATCTAAGCCGCCACTGTTCTGGCGTGCGCGTAGAGCGGTATCGAGAGCCGCAGTATTTCTCGCACTTGATTCATCTTGTGTCGAAAATATCGGGAGAACTAACACATGGTACGTCCTCGATTCAGGCCGTATGTGACACGTTTCCAGCTGGTACTCTCTCTGGTGCACCGAAGCATCGAGCGATGCAGATCTTGGACCAGAATGAGCCACACGGTCGAGGGCATTACGGCGGATGTGTGGGGTTCCTCGGATTTAATGGTGACGCAGTGCTGGGTATAATTATCCGGTCGTTTCTCAGTATCAACCAACACCTCGTGTATCAGGCTGGGATGGGCATCGTCCATGATTCTGTTCCAAAGAATGAGGTTGAGGAGGCGCACACAAAGTTGCGGGCCCTTCGAATGGCAATTCAACGAGCGTCGGAGCTGGGGTGAGCTATGAAGGTTCTTGTAATCGATAACTACGACTCCTTCACGTATAATTTAGTGCACATACTGAAAACGTTTGACGGGGTTACGGTCGACGTGAAGAGAAATGATCAGATTTCGATATCATGTGCAGAGCGCTACGAGAAAATAGTCCTCTCACCCGGGCCGGGCGTTCCCTCAGAGGCAGGAATGATGCCAGTCATAGTCCGAGAGTACTCCTCCACAAAGAGCATTCTTGGAGTGTGCTTGGGGCACCAATGTATAGGAGAGATATTTGGTGGTTCCCTTAGAAATCTAGCAACGCCGGTACATGGCAAAGCGACATCAATTCGACTGGTTGCCTCGGACGACGCACTTTTTAGGGGGTTTCCGGAGCAATTTGACGTTGGTCGATACCACTCATGGGTTGTCGAGAAAACCGACCTTCCCGACAGTCTTATCGTTACAGCGATCGATGATGCTGGTGAGATTATGGCGCTCCGACACAAGGAATACGATGTGCGCGGGGTGCAGTTTCATCCGGAGTCGATTCTGACACCGTGTGGATATGAGATGCTCAGAAACTGGATGGGGCGATGAGGCAGGAAATAGAGGCCATCTGTGATGGTAAAATACTAACAGCAGACGAGGCGCGCGAGCTTCTGCATCGCTTAATTGCAGAGAATATCTCGACGGCTAGCCTTGCAGCTCTTCTCACCGCACTGCGATGCCGAGGGCTGTCAGTCGACCTACTCGACGGGTTTTCGGCGGGCCTCATGGATCTTGCGGTTCCAGTTGACCTCGGTGGTCACGACTTTCTGGATCTTTGTGGAACAGGAGGAGATGGTAAAGGCACCTTCAATATATCAACCACAGCGGCGTTCGTAGTCGCTGGGGCGGGATATCGGGTCGCGAAGCACGGGAACAGCGCCGTCTCTTCCAGCTGCGGATCATCGAATGTTCTGCAAGCTCTTGGGATCACTCTCCATAGTGATGTCGACACGATTCGACGTGAATTCGATCGAACAGGCGTCTGTTTTTTGCACGCGCCGTTCTTTCACCCAGCGCTTAAGAGAGTAGCGCCAGTGCGTCAAGAACTCGGTATTCGCACCATATTCAACGCGCTTGGGCCTCTCGTAAATCCAGCTCGACCACGTTTTCAGATCTCTGGAGTGTATAGCTTAGAGCTTCAGCGACTCTATTCCTATCTCTTGCAACGTAGAGGAAGTGAGTTTGCGGTGGTGCATACACTTGATGGTCACGATGAAGTCTCACTCACGGCACCAACACGTGTTTGTTCCTCGATGGGAGAAAAAGATCTGACAGCTGATGCGTTTGGTCTCTCTGCAACGTCCTCGGAGCAATTGAGGGCTCCTAGCAGTGTGGAAAAATGCGCAGCATTAGTGATTGAAATATTAGAAGGGAGAGGGACCGCGGCTCAAGAAGCTGTAGTGGTCGCCAGCGCCGCTCTCGCGATGAACTCGTACGACAGACAAGGCGACATATGCGATTACGTTGAGCGAGCGCAGGTAAGTATCAGAAGTGGTCGGGCGCGGGCTGTGCTTGCGCGGGTATGTGAAGGAGTTTAGTGGTATGTCGACGATATTGGATGAAATAATTGCAAGTAAGTATGTTGAAGTCTCAACGAAGAAAGAACTCTATCCGGAGAAGCTGTTAGAAAGGAGTTTATTCTTTTCCGCGCCGACTGTGTCCTTAAGCAGGTATCTCACGCGGGACGATAAAGTAGGGATCATAGCGGAAATTAAGCGCCGGTCCCCGTCCAAAGGTGTAATTAATCAGCATATTTCAGTAGAAGCGCTTTCGGTAGGATATATGCAGGCGGGTGCATCCGCCCTTTCTGTATTAACTGACGAGAAGTACTTTGGGGGTAGCCTAGAAGATCTTAAGAAAGCGAGGTCGTTCAATTATTGCCCGATTTTAAGAAAAGACTTCATCATTGATGAATACCAAATTGTAGAAGCCAGAAGTGCTGGCGCCGACGCGATTCTTCTAATAGCAGCGGCTCTTTCGGCTGAGCGCTCGGCTGAGTTGGCGAAGTTCGCGCGCTCCCTCGATCTTGAGGTGCTCTTAGAGGTGCACTCAGCTGTTGAGGTAGCATCACACTGTAACGATTATGTTGCTATGATTGGTGTAAACAACCGGAATCTCCATACCTTCGAGGTAAATACGTCGCTAGCTGAGGAGCTTATACGGGAGCTTCCGAGTAGCATCTGTGCAGTAGCAGAGAGTGGTATATCAGACGCTGAAACTCTTCTACGGCTCAAGAAAGCTGGCTATCGCGGATTCCTAATAGGCGAAGCCTTCATGCGGCACGCTCGACCAGAGTTGGCGTGTCAACGTCTAGTGAGAGAAGTAGAGGACAGTGGAGCCAATCGTGTCTAATTTAATGGTCAAGATCTGTGGGATGCGAGATCCCTCCAATATCGAGCTGATAACGGAGTGTCGGCCGGATCTTATGGGATTTATCTTTGTTCGGAGCTCCTCGCGCTATGTGGCGAATCTGGTTCGACCCGACGTAGTACGAGCGCTAGCTTCAACGCTCACGACGGTTGGGGTCTTCCAGAATCAAGAACTCAGCGAGGTTGCACAAATTGTCTCGACCTACGGCCTTAACGTTGCGCAGCTTCATGGTGAAGAGGATGCTCGATACATTCAAGAACTCCGGAAGCACAGTCCGGGAGTGAAAATATTTAAAGCGATCTCAGTACGGTCAGCGACAGATGTAACGAATCAAAACAACATTACTGAAGTCGACGCGATCCTTTTTGATAACGGAAGCGGTGGTAGTGGAGAGAGCTTCAACTGGGCTTTTCTATCTGAGTATCGGGGGATAGTTCCATTTTTTGTGGCTGGCGGCGTTGGTACTGACAATATTGTGGCGCTACGAGAGATGGGTGGTAGTTGGCCCCGTCTTTTTGGAATAGATGCGAGCTCTAAGCTCGAAGATCAGCCGGGTATTAAGAGTGCAACGAAAACGCGTGCATTAATCGCGAAGGCAAAAGGATATGACACATAACGTTTCAGAGAGAGGATTTTTTGGTGAGTTTGGTGGAGCATATGTCCCAGAGATGCTCTACCCAAACGTGCGAGAGTTGCAGCAGCAGTATCGTGATATTATCGAGTCAGACGAGTTCTCGCGTGAGTTTGAACAACTTCTCGCCGACTTTGCGGGAAGGCCAACTCCGTTGTTCTCTGCGGAAAAGCTCTCGAGGCGCTTTGGGTGTGAGATACTTCTCAAGCGTGAGGATCTGTTGCACACCGGCGCTCATAAGATTAACAACACAATTGGGCAGATATTGCTGGCAAAGCGCCTGGGCCGCTCCCGGATTATTGCTGAAACGGGAGCCGGACAGCATGGAGTAGCGACTGCAACTGTATGCGCACTAATGGGTCTACCCTGTGTGGTGTACATGGGCGAGTTAGACATGAAGCGACAAGCCCTAAACGTAGCACGTATGAAGTTGCTTGGAGCTGAAGTGCGAGGAGTTTCAAGTGGAAGCAAGACTCTTAAAGACGCGACAAATGAGGCAATGAGAGATTGGATCGCTAATCCGAAAGACACTCATTACATCATCGGTTCAGTTGTGGGACCGCATCCCTTTCCGGACATGGTTGCTCGATTCCAGTCTGTAATTAGCGCTGAGCTCAAGGAACAATGCCTCGAGAGAGGAGCAAAAAAACCATCATATATTATCGCTTGTGTAGGTGGCGGGAGTAACGCGATGGGTGCTTTCTATCATTTCGCTGATGACCCCGCGGTTCGATTGATCGGAGTCGAGGCCGCAGGCTGTGGTCTGACCTCGGGCAGATCGGCTGCCACGACAGCGCTCGGTCGAAGTGGCATCCTTCACGGAAGTCGCACGCTTTTTATGCAGACAGATGACGGTCAAGTTGAAGAAGCGCACTCGATTTCAGCGGGACTTGATTATCCAGGGATCGGCCCACAGCACGCCTATTTTCATGTTACTGGAAGAGTGTTGTACGTCAGCGTGACTGACGAGGAGGCGCTCCGTGGCGCCAAACTACTCGCGCGTGAGCAGGGAATTATTCCCGCTCTAGAGAGTGCGCACGCAGTGGCCTACCTTGAAAAGCGGGAGTGGCGGCCAGATGACAGGGTGGTCGTCGTTATCTCAGGACGCGGCGACAAGGATATGACGACGTACATAGATGCGTATGGGGAGGCGATAGCACATGAAATCTAAACGCTTGCTCAATTTGCCGGATCGTTCCATTTTTTCAATCTTTTGCACGGCAGGATTTCCGCGCCTGGGAGACACCGAAGAAGTTTTATATCGACTAGCTACGGCCGGAGTCGACATGATTGAACTCGGATTTCCGTTCTCAGATCCCGTCGCCGATGGACCAACTATTCAAGATAGTAACCAGCGCGCAATCGCAAACGGTATGAGCTTGCCTGTGCTATTTGCGCAGATCGCTGATCTAAGAAGCTCTGTTGATGTGCCGGTCTTTCTCATGGGGTACCTCAATCCAGCAGAGCAATATGGTTTTGAAAAGTTCGTCCGCGATGCAGCACGCTGTGGTATTGACGGCCTAATTATTCCTGATATGCCTTTTGAGGAGTATCAAGAGAGATACAAGCCGCTCTACAAGGAATATGACATATCACCGGTATTTCTTGTTACTTCACGCACCGAAGACCAGCGGATTCGCGCGTTCGATGCGGAGCAACCAGCATTTCTCTATATCCTCTCATCTGACGCAGTTACGGGAGGAGCTCTTACAGATTCTCAGGAGCGAGAAGATTTTTTCGTTCGTCTTTCACGCATGGGGCTACAAAGCAAAATGGTAGTGGGATTCGGGGTTGGTGATCCTGACACATTTAAAGCCGTAACCAAGCACACCCATGGTGCAATAGTCGGCTCAGCATTTGTCAAAGCACTTCAGTCTATCGAAGGACGCGATGATGATCTCAAGCGCAGCGACTTTGCGACGTCCTCCGTAATAGAGACCTTTGTTAAGCAGTTTAAGGAGCCCACATGATAATTACTCTCACACCGCATATCACAGAGCCGCAAATAGAGGAGATAGGTGCTCTCTTAAGGACTCACGGCTGGAGCGCGTCGCTGGTGAAAACTCAGAGCGGCACATATCTCGTTGGTATCAACGGAAAAGAGATCGATGTTCGTCATGTTGGACGGATGGCGGGGGTGCTCGATGTGCATCGCGTGAGCGATGTATACAAGCTTGTGTCGCGTCAGTGGAAAGTAAAACCGACGATTATAGAGCTCGGTGATGGCGTGAGAATTGGGGCGGGGACGCACACGCTGATGGCGGGGCCCTGCTCAATAGAAGGGGAAGATCAGGTTAGGTCAACTGTACGTTGTTTGAAGCGACTTGGTATTCGTGTAATGCGAGGAGGTGTCTTTAAGCCACGTAGCTCTCCGTATTCGTTTCGTGGGCTGGGCCTCGAGGGGCTTAGAATGTTTTCGGCGATTGCCAGAGAGGAGAAGATAAAGGTGATAACGGAGGTTCTAGACGCCAGTCAAATAGAGTCGAT
This sequence comes from Pseudomonadota bacterium, assembly GCA_900299055.1. Taxonomy (GTDB): domain Bacteria; phylum Bdellovibrionota_C; class UBA2361; order UBA2361; family OMII01; genus OMII01. The sequence goes on from OMII01000044.1 coordinate 7,834, forward strand.
GTACGAGTATGTGGATATGTATCAGGTAGGAGCGCGAAATTCTCAGAACTTCACCCTCCTCGATCAGCTCGGAAAAGTTGATAAGCCGGTCCTTTTAAAGCGTGGAATATCAGGCACTCTTGAGGAGCTCTTGCAGTCAGCTGAGTATATTTTCTCAAATGGAAACGAGAGAATACTTTTGTGTGAGCGGGGCATTCGGAGCTTCGAGAAGTCATATCGCAACACACTCGACTTAAACGCCATTCCGTACTTGAAGGAAAAGTCTCATCTTCCTGTTATAGTTGATCCATCCCATGGCATTGGTGTTCGGCGTTTCGTGCCAGCAATGACGCTCGCCGGAATTGCTGCAGGTGCAGATGGTTCGCTCATAGAAGTTCACGAGCGTCCGGAAGAGGCCAAGTCAGACGCTGCTCAGACACTGAGCTACGAAGAGGCTGAGGAGCTTACGCTAAATATCGAGAAGCTTGCGATGGCGTTGGCATAGTATGAAATTGGATGCGATACTATTTGATCTCGATGGAACCCTCCTTGATTCAATAGGGGATATAGCGTCTTGTGCCAACGAGGCTCTAGCCGCGATGGGATTGCCACTTCTGACAGTCGACGCCTACAAGGCTCTAGTTGGAGATGGAATCAGCGGTCTGGCCCGAAAGGCGCTCCCGCTAGATTCCAGAAATGAGGCCTCAATACAGACCTTTATTGAGATATACAGAGGGTTATACGCTGAGAGGTGGAGTGAGACGACCGTGCCGTATCCAGGCATAGAGGGCGTTCTCAGCACGCTGCACGCTCGTGGTATTCGATTGGCAGTGTTGTCCAACAAACGCGACGACTTTACAAATGTGTGCGTAGAGAGGCTTCTACCGCGGAAACTTTTCGATGTTATACGTGGGGAATCTGAGATAACACCGAGAAAACCAGATCCACAGGGAGCTCTTCAGGTAGCACGAGATCTAGGAGTTTCCCCCGCTCGTTGTCTATTCGTCGGCGATTCAGAGATCGACGCAGAGACGGCACAGCGAGCAGGTATGGAGTTCCTCGCTGTTGAGTGGGGGTATCGCTCTCAGGCTGAACTAGCGCAGGCAGGCGCGAAACACTTTGCAAAAGCGGCCGTTCACATACTCGACTATGTGTGATGCCAGTGCCTTAAGTATCGACTGGTGACGTGGCCGGGAGCGAGGTACGCTAGGATTTTATGAGCATTGATGCCTACCTCAATAAGACCAGAAGAGAGTATCAGCTAGGAGAGCTGGATGAGCAGTCAGTTTCAACGTGCCCATTTTCTCAGTTTCGAGCGTGGTTCGATGAAGCTATGAAATACGCAGGTGGTGAGCCTAACGCGTGCGCGCTAGCAACCGTTGGTTCAGACCTATACCCCTCTGTACGTATGCTCCTCCTTAAAGCATTCGACGAGCGAGGTTTTGTATTTTTTTCTAATTACAAGAGCCACAAAGGTGCCCAACTTGCTCAAAACCCGCAGGCGGCTTTGTTATTCTATTGGGGCGCACTTGAGCGCCAAGTGAGAATCGAAGGGGCCGTTGAGCAAGTCTCACAAGCTGAATCAGAGGCATATTTTGAGAGCCGCCCAGTAGCCGCAAGGATTGCCGCCACAGTATCTCGACAGAGTGAAGTGGTTTCATCACGATTGATAATCGAGGAAGCATTTGCGGTAGGTAGTGCGCGAGGCGATGGGGAGTCAATAAAACGACCTGTTGACTGGGGAGGATACCGATTGCAGCCACGTAGATTCGAGTTCTGGCAAGGAAGGGAGAATCGCCTACATGATCGAATCGTGTACGACCGGCGCAACGGTTCTTGGGGAATTGAGCGTCTATGGCCGTAAACAAGCAAGTTTCGATCATTTTGCTTGGTGGAGGATACACACTTCAGCGGGTTGCAGCGCGACTACCAAGAGGTACTTTTGTTATTACATCACGTCGAGAAGAGCAGTGTGCTGCGTGGCGAAGTAATGCTGGATGGGATGCCGAAGTAGCGAGTGTTGATTCTGCTGACTCGCTTAGAGCGCTCTTCTCACGCTACCCAGACGCGAAAGTTCTTGTCGACAGTGTGCCGCCACTCCGAAGCGGAAACGCAGCGGCAGGAGTTGAGAACGTTGTGCGAGCTCTGCCGGGAACTCAGATAAGAAAAATTATTTATCTTAGCACCACCGGTGTTTTTGGTGCTCGCGACGGTCGTGTAGTCGACGAGGCAACCCCTCCAGCTCCCTGGAACGAACAGGGAAGGGCTCGCTTAGAGAGTGAAATAGCCTATCGCGCCGCGACAAAGATGGGTTTGAGCGTGAGCTCGACGTCGCTTCGACTACCCGCGATTTATGGAGAAGATAGAGGTCTCCTGCAGTCGCTTAAGAGTGGAAGCTATCGAATGGTAGACGCGGGGAGTTTATGGACGAATCGAATCCACGTTGAAGACCTGGCGAATATAATCGTGAAAGCGATAGGTGCAATCGAGCTTCCCGAAGTACTATGTGTAAGCGACGATGAGCCAGCGCAAGCGAAGGACGTGGTTTCATTTGTATGCAGAGCACACGCTTTGCCACTGCCAAGCTCGATTACATCAGGGGAGTGTGTGGCACATGGCGCATATACAATGGTCTCGAATCAGCGCGTTAATAATAATTTGATGAAGAAAATCTTAGGTATCAGTCTTACATATCCATCATATCGTGAAGGGATGGGAGTAAAGAGGTAATAGCTAGTGGCGCTAGATACATCTTCAATACAGGTGATGGATTAGCTCAGAGACGTCTGGGATGGAGTATGTGATGACAATAGTGGCCACTCGACTAAATTAAATTATGTCACCGAGTAAAAAAAGCATCTGAAGGAGTTCTGGTATGTCTCAGGCCGCTTTTGTCTATAAGACCTTCGCCAGACGCGAGACCCATCCAGCACGGCTCGGCGCACTGGCTCGTCTACATGGAATTAATGCGGCGCCGGTTGAGCGATGCTCGATACTAGAGATCGGATGTGGGGATGGAGGGAACCTCATTCCATTAGCGGAAGTATATCCTGAGAGCCATTTTGTAGGGATCGATATCTCTGTCGACGCAATACAAAAAGGGCGAGCCGAGATTGCTGAGCTTGGACTCAATAATATAACGCTTAGACAAGGCGATATTTCAAGCGAGCCAATCGAGCAGGAGAGATACGATTACATTGTTTGCCACGGGGTATACTCATGGGTATCTCCAGAGGTGCAGCACTCTATCTTGGCGCAGGGACGCCTGGCTCTAAAGCCGGCTGGAGTCTTCTTAGTTACCTACAATACGCTTCCCGGATGGCGTCAGCGCGGGGTGCTGCGAGATATTTTGGGAGTGGGTGCTGGGAGACGCGCTACGCATCCCTTAGAGCGCTGCGCGCTTGGACTTGATTTCCTAAAGCTTGTAGCCGCAGAGAAAAGTGCCATGAGCACGTCATTTGGTAAGTACATGACAGAGGCTCTTGAGCGGTTTGAGAGCTCAGATCCCTCCTATATCCACGAAGAATTTTTAGGTTCTTACAATGAGCCACTGCTTTTTTCGGATTTTGTCGATCGAGCAAGACGGCATGATCTGCAGTTTTTAACAGAGGCGCGAGTGGTGATGACGTCATGCGATGATCTTAGTCCTGCAGCGAAAGAATATCTGGAGAACATGGGCTCCGATTATATAGCAAGAGAACAGGCGCTCGATATCTTCAGGAATCGGACATTCCGTGAAACCTTGCTATGTCGCGAAGATGAGGTGTTGGATCGTGGGCTACGAGTGGAGATATTTAAGGCGTTGCGGCTTGTTTCTCTTTACGAGGCGCTTGAGCCAGGCGATGTGGCACGCGGCTTTCGTGAAAGAGTCTCCGGGCGTGTAGTATCCACGCCAGTGGGAGACTGCACAGACACGCTTGGGGTTATAAGTTCTTTTGGTACAGCAGGCGCCTGCTTTGCGGATATCTTTGATAGATCCAGAGGCTCTATCGAGATATCAGAACGAGAGCTTTTAGTGGCCGCAGTCACATTGTGGAGGTCTGGATTCGTGGAGGTAGCAACGGCACCATTTAGGGCGATTGATTGCGATCATGACTCGGTGCGTGTTACGAAGTACGCCCAACTTCAGGCGCGCTCTCATCCAAAAGTTACTAGCCGTAGTCACGATTCATATCCACTATCTGAGGTAGAAAGAAAGGCTCTCTTGCTAGCTCATGAAGGTATGAGTAAGCACGCTCTGGTGACACTATTGTTGTCGGAAGTGCATCAAAAAGATTCAGAAGCTGTGATCAACTCGCTGCGAGAGCGAGGCTTCCTATAGGACACCCGTGGAAGTGGTTCTTGGCACACGACAGGCGCCATCAAAAAGACTCTATTCCTCTGCGTAGCAACAGCAGCTAGGAACTAGATCTCGCACACCTCTCTCCGCCCGAACTGCGCAGAGATTTGATGTATAATTCACCGCACTCACGAGTAGTTACTGGCACGGCATCTTCGAGAGGAGGTCCAGATCGCACGATTTTATTATCAACCTGTGCGCCGCCGACTTACCTGGTGGAGGAGCGCTTCATTTGGGCTATGAAGCCAATAGCAAGTGTAAGGAGTGCCATGAACGCCCACTCATACACATATCCGAGATGAATATCCGGTGGCGGCGTCGTGTCGAAGAGTGGAATTGGATATTGAGCCTCAGGGGAGCGCATATCAAAGTTCTCAACCTGCTTTTGGCCTGTCAGGGCGAGCACATCGTTTCTTCCGGCAGCGCCTTCCTTTACAATCTGTGAAGAGAGAAGAGGATCGTCTGGATTCTCCATGCTCTCGAGGTAAACGGGCAAAACTGGGTATGGCAGCTGCTGCTGCATCTTGTGAATGTCGACTCGTATCCATAGGTCATTCCAGGGCCTGCCGTTCCCGACAGGTGGATCTTGAGGCTCAAGGAATGCGAGAGCTTTCGGGAGCTTTGGCTCCATCGTTGATTTGACCAATCCGAACGCGGTGGTGGTAAGTGGTATTTGATATCGTTTCCGAAACTCACGGGTTTCGCGTCCGAGTGGCAGAAATCCCCGGTCAACGAGGACGTATCGGTCAGACCCCTCGAGTTTTAGGGGAGTTATAACGTGAACACCAGCTCGGTCCTGCGTGCCTCGATTGCGACGAACGATGACCTCATGCTCAAAGTCGTACGCTCCCGTGAA
>OMII01000045.1 GCA_900299055.1 Pseudomonadota bacterium
CACAATCCAAAACTAATTGTTTGCGATGAGCCTACAAGCGCCCTAGATCACACCACCGGAGGCGAAATCATGGAGCTATTCCGCCATGAGGCCCTTAATGGCAACCGCACCCTAGTAATCGTCACTCACGACTCTCGCATCTTTCATTATGCCGACCGAATAGCGAGAATGGACGATGGCACAATAGTTCAGGTCTCGGGTGCTACGAACGAACTTTCAGCTGACCAACCTCGTAACTGATACTATTAGACGTACATGGAACCACTATGAATAGATTTCTGATTCTCCCGCTTCTAGCAATTGTGGGCATCATCTTCGTCATAAGAACAGTCATCGCGGGAAGCGTACCAGCGCCCGTAGCCGCGCCTGTCGTGGCCCCTCCACAGCCGCCTTATCCGGTGTTTGTGGCTGGATCAGGGATCATTGAGGCGAGCTCTGAAAATATTTCAATAGCATCCCCTCTCAATGGCGTTATCAAAGAGGTCTTCGCAAAGGCAGGAGACCGTGTCGACGTGGGCCAGGCACTCTTTCAACTCGACGATCGTGATATTAAAGCTGAGATCGACGTTCGCACCGCGCAAGTCGAAAAGGCCCATGCCGCCCTTGATGACGCAAAGACACAACTCGCTATCTATAAGAACGTTATCGACACCCGCGCCATCATGAAGGGTGAACTCCTCAAACGAGAGAGCGCTGTCTCTGTCGCCCTGGCTGGCCTCGCTGAGGCCAATGCGCTGCTTGCTTCTGCGCATACAACCCTTGATCGCATGACGGTCAGGTCTACAATAAAGGGAGAGGTCCTTCAGTCAAAGACGCGAGTCGGTGAGTTTGCATCAGCTCAGGCTCTTAGCACTCCGCTTATGATTATCGGAACGGTTGAGCCTCTCGCCGTTAGAGTCGACATAGACGAAAGTGACGCTTGGCGCGTTCAGCAGGCTGCGCCTGCGACTGCCATAGTGCGCGGAAATACGGCCATTTCCTTCCCTCTCACCTTTAAGCGCTTTGAGCCGTATGTTGTGCCAAAACGATCGCTTACTGGCGAGAGTTTTGAGCGCGTGGACACCCGAGTGCTCCAGGTCATTTTCTCTTTTGAGCGTGGGAACCTCCCCTTATACGTTGGTCAATTAGTAGATGTGTACATACAAAGCGAAAAGAAGCTGAGCTAGCAAAGGGGTCGTCTACTCTCCGGGCCGCATACCTACTTGTTTCTCAACGCAGAAGGCAAAACTCTCCTGCTGACACTCCGGCGCGCCTATCTGCGAGATTCTCGCAGAGCAGTTCCAGCACTATCACACTGACAAATAGCAAAAAGATCAGCTTCGAACTGAAGCATTCCCTGGCTCTCTGCTGAATAGAGCAAAGAGACATATCGGGGGATAGTACGATTTTCTCGCACCAATCCCCCGGAAGCTACGACGTGCGGCGGCCATAAGCCCCGCAGAAACAGAGACTAAGAGAGATGGAAGTATGAAGAAAGGTTTGGTTCGCTTTATCACAGCAGCTACAGTAGCCTTCAGTAGTCACGCAACTGCTCAACAGTGCAACGATCGGATCGACAACGACGCAGATGGAAAGATCGATGCGCTCGTAGAGCTTAACCCAGCAAACGGATTACGCATCAGCATCGGTGGCGCAGGAAATCCAGCAGCCGTTCGAGCAGCGGTCGATGCAGCTATCGTAGCAAAGAAGCTCCCCCTGGCTCGACCAACGAGAGACGCACTTGTCCGTTCTGACAACGCTTCATGGGCTAGGACTGGAACCACTGATAAAGGAGTCGAGGACATCGCGACGCTTTCTCGGGTATGTAGAGTTCTCGGATACCGTGACTACGTGTCTTCAACCTGTAGAGATGGTGAGCGCAGCGGCAACTATCCACATGGTAAGTGTAACTTTCACTCGCCAGGAAACAATGTAATGTGGCGTTTCCGAAACAACACATTTATGGTCGAGAACGCTAATCCAAAATACGGGAAGACATGGATAGCGTCGATTACGTGTGCCAATCAACTTCCGGCGTGTAGCGATGGCTGGGATAATGATGGAGATGGGCTCGTTGATCGCCTCGATCCGGGCTGTGCGACTGACAACGACAACAGTGAGGCAGCACACGATCCAGCGTGTATCACAGCAACTACTCCATCAGAGAGCGAGCAATGTAGAAACGGCATTGATGACGATAAGGATGGGCTTATCGATATGCTTGATCCTGGATGTGCAAGCCCAGACGACAACAATGAGTCCGACGGCACTTCACAGTGTCAGAACACCAAGGACGACGATGGCGATGGCCTCATTGATATGCTTGATCCTGGATGCTCGTCACCTCAGGGTAATAACGAGGCGGCAGCGACTTCTCAGTGTCAGAACACTAAAGATGATGATGCAGATGGACTCATAGATCTCAAGGATCCGGGGTGTGTTACTCCCCAGGACAACCTAGAGAGTGATGAGCCAGCATTATTTACAGTAGGAGTAGAGTGCGTAACGAGCAACACCGATGGCTCAAAAACTGCGTACTTTAGCTACAACAATACAACTGGCCAAGATATGACGATTAAGACTGACTCGTCGGTAAGCACTACGAATCAGTTCGTCTCAACTAGTCAGACGATAGCACCTCCGACGGCATTTAAAGCCGGTACGTCAAAGGGGTCGGTAGTTGTTACCTATACTGGCGATTCTCTGACCTGGTTGGTGCGAGCGCAAAAGAGCGCCGCCTCCCGGGCTACCGCATCCGCCACTACACCTGTATGCGCACCTCTTGCCCCGAAAGCAGAGTGTCGCGGTTATCAGAATGGAGTGATGAACGTGCGACTTGGATACGTCAACAGCAATGCCTTCGAGCTACAGGTTCCGGTGGGAGCGCTTAATAAGTTCTCCCCAGGAGCTGCGGATCGTGGCCAGCCAAACAAGTTCTTTGCCGGGACGAATAAGTCAGTGTTCCTGGTGCCATTAGCCAGCAATACAGACTCTCTCACCTGGAACGTGAACGGAGCGTCTATCAAAATCGACACCTCTCTGCCAGTGTGTGAGGGAGAGTGTGCAGATACACCAACTGGTAGTGTAACGGCCCAACTCGATGCCATCGCTCAGAAACTATCAGACCTCATGACGAGAGCTGCTAGCATCCTGGCGTCCTCCAAGGCCACATCTGGCAAGGGCACTGTAGCGAAGGCAAGCCGTGATCGCACAGACGCTGAACGCGCCAAGAAGAAGGCTGATGAGTATACAACTCTCGCAAAGAGTCTGACGATTCAGATCCCACAGGTCATTAAAACCTGTCCGCAGGCGCCTCAGTACTGCGAAACGGTAGATCGTCAGTACGCAATTGAGTCACTCAAGGGCCTCTACGCGAATCAGAGAAATAGCATCCAGAGAACAATAGCTCGCGCCTACTTCAGAAACACAGGTGTTACCAAGAGGGGTGACTCACTTGTGAAACAGGCC
>OMII01000046.1 GCA_900299055.1 Pseudomonadota bacterium
CACTGTTGCTCCACTTCGAATAATCCTCGAGACGGCTGGCTTCGCATCAGAGCTGTCCGTCGTAGAGCCAGAGTAGTCTTCCTCCACTGGATGCTCCCGCTCTCCTGACTCAAGAGTGTCATCGAACTTTTGCTCATGCACCGCGAAGCGCTCTGGCTCTGGCTCTGGCTCTGGCTCTGGCTCTGGGAGGCTTTCAAAAGCATTGCCGAAATCCAACGCTTCCTCATCAAGGATGTCGAGGGGGAACTCACTTGCAGCGTTTGCCGCCACAGGGCGTTCGTCTTCTATTACCTCCTCCGAAGACAACCCATCTAACAGGGTGTCATCAAACGTATGAACATCGCTACTCTGCGGCTCTCCCACTGGCTGCACCATGCCGAGAAGGTCAGCAACCTCCTTTCCAACGGACGACGCGTCAGCATCACCACGCAGTGCCTCGAGCTCGTCTGCACCCATCACAACAGTTTTGTTCCGGGCTCTGTGAGCCCCCACGAGACCTCTAGGATTTGATTTGCCGCTACTTTCCATGTCCGCTCACTAATCTCCGAGTATCGCAAAAAATAAAAAACTTCCGATGGTAAGCGCTGCCGCCAAGAGGGCAATTAGCACCATCAGCCCGAGATGAAATGAGAGGGGCAGCTCTCGCTTCCTACGCTTCGGCGCACTAGGCTTGAGGACCTTCGGAGTCTCAGCTCCATCCGATTCTCGAGCCGGAGGAGCCGCTTCCGTTTTCAGCTCACTGCTAATCGGAATGACGATAGCTGTGATATTGTCATATCCGCCGCGCTCACGGGCCAATTCGATTAACTTGCTGCACGCCTCAAGAGGTGAGTACGCCCCAACTAACGAAGCGAGCTCTCCCTCAGGAATAAGGCTGTACAATCCGTCCGAGCACAGCAAAATCGCGTCCGATGATGCACTTTGCGTAGCTGAGCCAAGCCAGTACTTCGTCACATCTATCCCGAATCCAACTTCGGAGCCGAGGCATCGAGTGAGAATGTGTGACTGTGGATGCATCAGCGCGTCTTCAGGTCGGACATGTCCTTCATCGACTAACTGCTGCACAAACGTATGATCGGAGGTGAGCTGCCGCGCTGTACCTTGAGAGATGTGATACGCTCTTGAATCCCCGACTGACGCTATCACCACTTGGCTATTGTTACACAGCGCAGCCACAACCGTGGTCCCCATCGATGCGAGCTTTGGATTGCGTCGACGTAGCGCAATTACATCATGGGCATTTTGAATCGCTTCCCGCAGCATGACTGCAGGGTCATTACCACTTGCTCTATCAAAGTACGCGCGAACTGCGTCAACTGATAGCTGCGCTGCTGCTTCACCTCCAGGCTCTCCGCCCATTCCATCAAAGACAAAATACCCCATTCCTACAGCAGACTTGAGAACTAAGAATCGATCTTCATTTTTGGGCCGTTCGCACCCTGTATCCGTAAGGGCTGCGGGCACACCAGCGGCATCAAAACTCGCCGTTTTGCGCGCTGGCTTTTCTTTGTTTAGATCCTGATCTGGAATCATCCCTACCCTGCTCAAAGAGGCCCTAGCTGCGGCTTGAGGCTCCACCTCACTTTGCCGCCCTAAATCAGTCATCGGTAAAATCCGTAGAGGACTAAACAGTTAGAATACTCCCGTAACGAAGTTTTTTACGGCCGTGGCTTTTTTCAGCAGAATATTGTCATATCAACAAGTTAAAGGTGCTCTTTAGCGCACTGCCTGGGTATACTCGGTGTGTGATTCCCAATCTGTCGGAGTGCGTGATAGATCTGGGGGGGGTAGTCGATGAGTCGGAGCTCTCCGCATCCCGGGCAGTAAAGGAAATTGTGAGTAAAAATAGCCTGTTACCTCTTGGACGTTACCTTGTGATCGCCTTGGCTGTCGCGTTACTTGCGCCGTATGCCGGGTGTCACATTATTACCGCCCCACCGGATACCCCACTAGCTGATGGTGACAGCGAGAATCGTGGAAAGGGCTCTCATAGACCAGAGATCCCGGCTAGCACCTCTCGGCAAAACGCTCTTGAACCAGGTGCGTCAGCTACGAGCGAAGAATCAAGCGCGGTCGGCGAGCCGAAACTCTCCGAGATCGAAAACCTACTTCAAGAACCGTAATGACCAAGGAGACTCCTCTATCCCCTACTGAAGACCCCTTAAAAAGTCTTGCGAGTCATCTGTGATGATACTGATTAACAACAAACGAGCGTGCGAGGTACCATGGTAAGCCTGAACAAAATTTACACGTGCACAGGAGATGACGGATCCACTGGGCTTGTAGGTGGGGCGCGAGTAAAAAAGGCATCTCTGAAAGTCTCCGCGTACGGCGACGTGGATGAGCTGAACGCTCATATGGGAGCGTGTCGAACTCTTGCCATGACGGCTACAGATATGACTGTTCACGATATACTCGTGCGAGTGCAGAATGAGCTATTTGATATCGGCGCCGAATTAGCGACACCCGTGAGTGCTCATTGGAGTGGAATGCTGAAAGCGGGACCTCAGCACGTCGCTCAACTCGAAAACTGGATCGATTCTCTTAACGCAAGCCTGCCGACACTCGCCTCCTTCATACTCCCGGGAGGCTCACCTCTTAACGCCAACCTTCACATAGCGCGCACCGTGTGTCGACGTGCTGAGCGAAGTATCCTTGCTCTTCATGAGTACGAGACGGTCTCTGCTGAAATACTAAAATACATGAATCGCCTCAGTGATCTGCTTTTTGTCATGGCTCGATCGGTGATTATCTCTGAGGGTCTCCCGGAATACTTATGGGCTCCTGGTGACTCACGGCCTAAAACCAGGTGATCGTATGCCCCTCTTCGCACACCGCGGAAATAGAGCGCTCGCGGCAGTGGGTATCGGAATTTTACTCGCTATCATTACGGCCAGCTTTACTGAGGAGTCTCCAGAATCGGCGATCCAGCGGGGAGATTTCCCCGCTTTCTACACCATGGCAGTCGTTGCTAAAGAGGGCTTGGGCAATCGACTATATGAACTACCGCTTCAGCAAGAAGTGCAAGCGCGATACTGGCATTCACTCCAGACCAGTATGTTACCAGTCGCCTACCCTCCGTATCTCGCCGCGCTCTTACTACCACTAGCTTTTTTCCAACCACCAACAGCTCGAGCTATTTGGATTCTATGCAACACGTTGGCTACGTTGTACGCGGTTATCATACTAAGTTGGAGAATCCCGGCGCTGCGCGCCTACCGTTGGCAAATGGGTGTTGTAGGTCTCTCTTTTTTTCCGCTCCTCGCCGGTATTATTGGAGGCCAAGCTGTAGGTCTCAGTCTGCTATTACTCGCTTCGATAGTCGCCCTCTCAAAAAGTGCTCTTAGAACTGAGCAGCTCCTTCTAGGAATTGTCGCTGGACTCTGGATGTTTAAACCACACTACGCGCTTGCTGTAGCTTGGCTATTTCTGCTGCAGAGACGTTGGGTAGCATATGGTGCCTGGGCAGTAACCTGCCTCGCGTTATGGCTACTCGGAGTCTCTATCTCTGGCACCAATTGGCTAGCTCACTGGCTTTACTTTGCTCGACAATTTTCTCTCATTGACATCGCGACAAACTCAGATCAGATGACTGGCGTTGTGCCGTTCCTGTATTCTCTCCAAACGAGAAGCTTACAGGGCATCGCGCCGAATCCGGCCTCCGTGCTACTCGTATCAATCGCAGTGGCAGCGATCATTCCACTGGCTCTTTATCTAATAAACAGCACAACAAAGCGTGCAAGAATTGCGGATAAATCCCTCCCATTTTTGATGGTTGCTCCTGTATTACTACTATGTGCTCCAGCTGCTAATTTTTACGATCTCTCATTACTACTGGTTCCTCTTGCCGCGACTCTCTCTCCAGCAATCAAACGAGATCTCCAACTACTAGCAGCGCTGATTATGCTCGGCGGTATAGGAGTTCTATTGCGAGAGCATGGCGTGTACGGAAACTCGCTTGCGCTCACCGTAATTATCGGAGCGTTTGTGTCGACTCGCCTCCTGCGTCTGCAGAGATTGCCCTGATCTACGATATTGCTAGCAACTCAAAGAGGTGATGTTAGATCTTCAAGGCGCACGCCTTGAACGTTCTGTGGCGTGTATATGCCGCAAACCTCTAGGAGGGATTAGTCACCTTAGTTTTGACGCCCACGCCGTGCTCAAAGACCAGATCGCCGCCCAACCTTCCAGTCCACACGGTGAGGGATACAACAGCGATGAGTGCGGCATAGTACAGTGCTAGAAGTACATGCTTACCGTAACGAGCTTTCCTTCCTACCACGAAAAAAGTGCCGAGAAAGAGTGCGCTCATGAGATAGAATCGTCCGAGTGCGTGATGCTTTCCTAACTCTCGCTCAACGTCACCTGCTATCGTGCCTAAATCGCTGCTAGCTTGATAACCCGACAAAAAGGAAAGACACGCGCTACACACCACACACAGCACCAGTGCCGAGCGATATCCATTCATGCGAGCTCGTAGATTCGAAAAGCACGACAAGACTTCACATACAAGAAGTCCGAGCGCCGCTGCCAGAGGTAGTCCGCTTAAGGGTGGATGTAGGGAAACCATAGGATATGGCTACCATGTATCTCGCTGGGATACTAGAACTGAACAAGGAGCCGAACGCCACGCACTGTACATACGTAGTGTGCGCCAAGAGTTATACAGGCAACCCTGTGTGCTCACTTTTCTCTACGCAGCAACATGAGAGTGATATCATCTTTTAGCAGTCGTCCCTCGAGAAAATTGCTAAATGAGTCAACAACTGACCTAAGCATATCAGCGGTGCTGACATCTTGTGGGGAGGCAACCATTGCCGCACTCAGCCGCTCGACACCAAATTGGTCCATGTCACGATTTTGCGCTTCCGTGACACCATCAGTGTAAAGAAGCAATGCGTCACCTGGCTCCAACGAGCATTCAATTAGCTCGTAAGAGGCATCAGCAACAAACCCTAGTGGGAATCCATTCCCAAGCAGCTGCGCCACCTGGTTACTTGCGCGACGTAGCACAAGTGCCGGTCCGTGCCCAGCTCGCGCCCACCGTACACACCCGGTATCGGGATCATACAGACAGGTTCCCATGGTCATAAATCTGCCTGAGGGAAGCTGAGGAGCGAGGAACTTATTCATCACTGCAAGAAGCTCGTCAGGACGCTCTTTTTGGGCCGCTACCATGGCCAATTTTGCCATGCTACCGATAAATGCGGCAGGAAGGCCGTGCCCTGAAACATCTGCGATATGAAGTCTCAGCTGCTGGCGCTCTGGAAAATCTACAAAATACCAGTCTCCCCCGACCTGCTCCAGCGGCTGATACGAAACCGCAATTTGAAACCTGTCGTCAGACGGCAGCTCCTTAGGGAGCAGTCCCTGTTGAATCGCGCGCGCCTCCTCTAAATCTTTCTGGAAGCGAGTGTTGTGGTCCCTCAGCGCCGCGTTAATCTCGGCTAAACTGCTCCGTTCGTTAGAAAGTCCGGCAGCTTTGCGCAGTCTGAGTTGAGTCGCTATGCGGCTAGCCAGGGCGCCCACCGACAAAGGCGCGGGCAAGACCTCCACCTTTTCAAAGGCATCAAAGACATCCAGGGCTCGCTGCTGCTCTGGTGTGATACAGACAATGGGAACCTCCCGAGTTACCTCTTGATTTCGAAAGAATGTGCAGAGGTCAACAAACCCACTCTGCAGTCTTCCGTCTATTACTATGAGATCGACATCCTGGCTTTGGATCGACTCAACGACAGACGAAGACGCCTCGACGCCCCGGACAGCATAACCGAGCCGTTCAAGAAATTGCGGAAGCTGGCGCTCTCGCTCATCTCCTAGGTAGAAAATTAGGTCCATTGATGCATTGCCCCTCTTCGGAGAGGCATCGGCCGAATATGCGTATTCCGATAGCTCTGGGAGTACTGTTTTTAACGAAACGGAGAAACTTCGTTAAATTAAGTGCTTAGGATCTACTCAAAAACCATCTGTTCCGGCGAAATAGGAAGAAGAGGTGCCGCCTTGTACCAGAGCCACATATTATCAGCCACTCGCAACGAGTCCTTGGACTTGCTAGTTGAGAACGTCAGGTAGAGCTGTCGTCTATCTCCTGAGTCACTGGGCAGCGAGCTCAGAATTTCTTGTCCTTCAGGTTTGCTAGAGGCTGCTACAAGGCGATCTGATTGCGCGAATCCTGTCTTACTCGCTATTGAGAACGCCGCTACATTAAAACCACGAAAGTGATATTGGCTATCTTCAATACTCAACCCAAGTCGAATAGAGCGATCTGCGACCTTCACGGACTCTATAGAGATTTTGGCTGCTGGAGGAAGCGTAAACTGACGCGCAAGATTGCCTAGCGTAAACAGCACTCCTATCACGAGGACGAAAATTCCCGTTCGAGGGACTACCAATTTCGCAAGACCGACCCCGCCTTGCGCCCCCAGAGTGGATAGTCGCTCCTGACGATATTGATCGAGACCCGCTTCTCGCCAATAGCGATCATCAAACACAACGAGCGCACATCCCAGCCCGGTGTATGTGCTCATAATCCAGAAAACTCCCTCCGCCACGGAAGCAATTGTTGAACATATCAGCGATCGTCCATCTGGGGCCGGAATAAGGGCAATTCCGGACAAAAGCACAACATAAGCAGCGGGGCTGATCAGACTCTTAAGAGCAAGCATCGGGTTTTGCCGGCTCAACCCCGTCACCGCCGACAGACCTGGTCTTACGGTCATGCCGAAGACTGAAACTGCCACAAAGAAGAAAAGCACGCGTAAACTCCACACACAGCCCGCGACACAGAGCGCTAAAAACACATACTCAAGTCCGCTATTCAGTGTGACCATAAACATACTGAGCGGCATAAAAATGACGAACGAGCTCGCCAATGAGACAAGTGCTATTCTACTTGCGATGCGTAGCGGCATCGCTCGAGAGCGGCGCGTTGCATCAAGCCGATTGCGCCAGCGAACCGCGATGTAGGCGACAACAGCTATCTGGAAAAGTCGGTCGAGCACCATCAGCCCAGCTGTCCACGACGTTCCGAGCGACGACAGCCCTACATCTAAGAGGGTAGGTACCGCCAGAAACATGAGCAGTGGAAATAGGAGGAGTGCATCGTTACGAATCATTCCTGCTGCAATTCGAAACGGATCGAGGTTAGCTGCTGGGACGGCTTTTGGCGCAAGGGTGCTGGTTGTCTGCATGGTGAGATTTGAACGTAAAGCGCCCTAAAAAGCCAGCTCTAGACTCGTTGACGCGCTGTTGAGATATGAAGGTGAAGTGGTTTTTGCAGCCGTGTTACTGAAGCCACGGAAGCTCGCTCTCGAGATTCTTAAGAACATCACGTAGATCAACTCCCGAGGGTGCTATGACCACGCCCCCATCAACTTGGCGAGCTATTTTGCCTAAAAACGCTTCCTGCTCGTCATCCGAGGATCCCAGCTTCACTTTCTTGATTCTATCTGCTCCCAAAAGCTCCATGTCGTCCTCTAGCATATCTTTCTCATGCGCGAGGATAACCAATCGATGTCCGTTGATGCAGACCGACGCGGGTTTCTTTCCAGTATAGGGAACAAAAAAGTTATCCATACAATTCGTGAGTCCTCATCCAAGGCTTTCACCAAATGGCGAATTTGGAAAGACTCTTTGATTATCGAACGCTTATTCCACAAACCTCTCGGAGAGCATTCTGGCCCTAGAGTCATCCCGGGCAGTTATACAGGACTCCACCCGATACCTTTGGAGGTGCATCGAAGATTCTTCCGTAACCAAACTATCTTCCACCACACCGAACCTCTCAGCCCAGGTAAGCTACTTACCCGACACAGATCTAAGCATGACTATCATCGATTTCAAGACAACCCGCAGGTTGTGCATCACATTCTAAAATCTTGCCCGAGTCCTCACAGCCTCGACCCATCGAAGCAATTCCTCCAGATCCCTCCCGTGGTGGCTCGCCCTACCAGCCGCGACACGCAACTTCAGCTACCTACAAGGGCCAAACTCAGCACGTTTTGTATACTTTACCCGCTAGCGGCTTTCCCACGATAGTTTCCATAAGCGTAGCCGCCTGGCAAACACGACCCAGATCGATCCCGGTAGAGATTCCCAACGAGTGACACAGATATACTAAGTCCTCAGTCGCGATGTTCCCGGATGCGCCCGGCGTAAAAGGACAACCCCCAACTCCACCTACAGAAGTTTCAAACGTCGCAATGCCCATCTGGAGCCCAAGGTAGGCGTGTAACATTCCAAGACCTCGGGTATCGTGAAGGTGTAACGAGACAGGTACACCCAACTTCTTAATCTCCGCAACACAACGCTCAAATGGCTCGGGGGTGGCGAGACCAACAGTATCCGCAAGACAGATCTCTGAAAGGGACGCGCCATGATTGGCGAGCGCCTCGATATAACGGGAGACAAGTGCTACCACCTTCTCGGCTCGAATTTCCCCTTCGTAATGACAACCGAAGGCATTTGACACCATCAGCCCGTATACCGACTTTCCATGCGACTGAAAGAGGGTCACCCACTTCGATATATCCGCCAATCCTTCCTCAACCGAGGAATTGCTATTCTTGCGGAGAAACGTTTGGCTCGGCGACGTGTAGAGCCACCCTCGATTGGAGAGCTGACCCAGAGCCTCCCCTCTCTCGAAGCCTTTCTGATTCAAATACAGGGCGCTCCAGCGGGTGCTTGCACCACTTGGGAGCCGCTTCACTAGCTCCTCTGCATCGGCTAGTTGCGGAACCTTGTCCGCGCGAACCATCGATGTCACCTCTATTTCAGCAAATCCTGCTTGCGCCAAGAGCGAGATCAGCTCTAGCTTTTTATCTGTAGAGACTACGAGTGGAAGATTCTGAAATCCCTCTCGAGGGCCTACCTCTCTGATTTGCACTCTCTGGGGGATGCCTCTGCTCATTAATTTCGTCCCTCTCGGAGAACACCAACTCAACCACCTCACGAGTTACCTTACTGAGTGAAGTCCTCTATAAAGACTCGGCAGTCAGCGTCATTTCCGTGACTCAAGCACGACTCTTTTCGTGTTAGACAAAAACTGCGGTGGGCTTTTTCTTCTGCTTGCCTCGCCGATGGATTGCCAGCCAGCCCCTCAACAACGTCATCAGCTTCGAACAAGCAGTTCATATAGGCTTTACTAACCAGCGATCGAAACCCGTCTACCGTGGCCTCAGCAGCTACTGTCTGCGTCGCGGCCAGTGTCTCTTGAGCTTTCGCGGTCTCTTCAGCTGCGGGCCGTGAGTTCAACGCCCTCGCAACATCAAACACAGCCAAAATGCATACGACGATACAAAACAAGCTTCCTGATACGCTCCGAACTCTCATATCGATGTACTTGCGTATACCTTATCCCTGAGGTGCCACTCTGGCACGAATTTCCCCGATCAGCCGATCCTGCCCTGGAGCGCGAGCTCGTATACTGTCCAGCACTGAAGCTAGCTCAGCTTTTTCCTCAGGTGTGGTGATTAGATACGATAGAGCATCAGCGGCTTCAACCGAGACAAACGCTCCTCGTTGCGCAAGGGCTTTGAGTGTATCTTTCGCCAGCTGCCGATGAGCCTCGGACTCTGCCAGCATCTTTGACAGTCCAAGTGCCGCTATCTCTGAGATTGATCGCTCTGGCGACTGCGCTTCTCCACTCTGCTCCCAGGCCGTGGCCTCTAACGCCGTCTTCGTAGCCTCATAATCACCAAAACGACCGGCTAAGAGCCCCTTATACAATCGTGCCAAGCGATTGAATGGTCGCTGTCCCTCGAGGGCCGCCACCATAAGACCCAACTTTTGGCGACCATCGTTGGCCTCCTTCAACTTCTCGTCGATACGTGTTGTCAATTCTTGCTTCTTTGTGGCATCGCTCGCCAACCCCTGTTGTTCGCGAAGATTCGCCAAGGCCTCCTGCTTCGCTACCAGCTCTCCGTAGACTTCTTGAACCTCGCTTAAGAGCATCGTCGCGTCCGCTCTTTTCTTAGCAGCGGTTGTCGTAAATACGTTGTAGGCGATCATCCCGAGTGCTATCGCGACCGCCGTCACCACAAGGGACATCCAATGTTTAACTATGAAGCGCACGAAGGCATCATTCTTGGCCGCTTCTTGAATCGCTGGGTCCTCGAATATATTCCTATTAGGAGCACTTGCGCTTGTTGTCTGGGGATCTGGCATAGATACGGTCGTCACTGTCCACTCTCTTGTGCTGGGGTAGTCGAAAAGCGCCCTATTCTGAGCATCGGGAGGGCCCCCACCTGGTCCAACGAAGTTGTAGCCCAACCATCAAAATGCGCAACAGGAATTCATTTCCACCCCCTGTTATACCAATTTTGTAGGCTGGTGGTAACAGAGCAACAATCAAATGTACAGGTGAAACTGGCGCAATAACGCCTAATTCGCCCGAAGCTTTTTTGATTGGGGCTTGGGGCACGCCTAGTCCCATTCGCAGCGAGCATCACATTTTATACTTGAAATCCTCTGGGTCGAGGTCGCTTAGGAGCTCCTCCCACTTATCCTTGTCGATCCCCGTGAAGTCTTTTGAACCCTCCTCACCGTCTTGGGAAGACTCTTCAGCAGACTCACCCTGCCCGCCCTTGGGCTCCTGATTCTTGGCTTCAGACGATGCGTCCCCCATCGACGTAAGAGGATTCGAGCCCGCGAACGCAATCTTCGCTTGGTCTAGCACTGCCTGCGCCACATAAATGGGGGCTGAAGCTCTCAAGGCCATCGCAATTGCGTCACTCGGCCTCGAATCGAGGACGATGACTCTATCTCCTTGACCCAACACCAGCTCCGCAAAGTAGGTCGATTCTTTGAGCTCAGTAATCACCACTCTTTGCACTGTGACCCCTACCTCATGAAGGAGATCATGGAAAAGATCATGGGTGAGTGGACGCGCCATTTGGACTTGCTTAATCGCGCTCGCGATAGAGGTAGCCTCCTGAATCCCGATCCAAATTGGCAGCGTCGTATCTCCGGCCTCATCTTTCAAAACCACAATCGGTGCCTGAGTAGCAGGGTCGAGAACGAGCCCACCTACAAACATTTCTATCGCTGAATCGTGAGTCATGTGCGTGATAACAGTTACAGGGCCAACCGTAGCCCACTTTATGCTATTTATTTCAGCTGCCGAGACTTCTTAACAAAACCCATACCGGGGTGTCCAACCGCGAACGGCAACCCCTTAAGGGTACCTCATGGAACTCCATAGTACCACGCTGAAATTACCCCTCATTCTCTTGGAATGAGCAGATTTACTCGCTCATACGGCATTTCACCAGATTTCGGGCCAAGAACTGGCCAGAAAAAAGCTAGTCATGAGAAGTCCTCTCACGTATCGGACTGTGAAACATATCCTCTACGAGATACTGGCGATTTATCGACTGACATGATCAGCAGTTGCAACTGCTATCTAGCCGACTCGTTCAGGGTGGCGCTGTGTCGAGGCTTACCGAATCAGCTCTCCCTGAAGCGTAAAACGCTTCGGGGCGACTACCCTAGCCTTCACAATATCTCCGATCTTGAGTCCCTCATATGGAACATCAAAATTTAGCATGACATTTTGCGACGTTCGTCCCTGCAAACATCCTTCTCGATTCAAATTTCGGTTATCTACAAGAACTTCAACTTCTTTACCAACCCAGCTAGCGAGCCGCCGCGCTGTCATCTCCTCCTGCTTGCGTTGCAGGACCTGCAGCCTTTCAGCTTTCTCATCCTGAGAGAGCAAATCCTGCATAGCTGCGGCCGCTGTGCCCGGTCGCGGAGAAAACGTAAATGAATAGCTATTGTCGAACTGAACAAGGTCCATCAGATCCAGAGTCTGCCGAAAATCCTCTTCCGTCTCACCAGGAAAACCCACGATTATATCTGTTGTAATCGCCATATCTGGGACCCGACTCTTCAGAGCATCGATAATCGAAAGATATTTATCTCTTCGATAGTTTCGGTTCATGGCTTTCAGGATTCGATCACTTCCCGACTGAAGCGGCATATGGATATGCCGACACATTTTGCTATTGGAAGAGACAAAATCAATTAAGTCCTGTCGCACCTCTTGCGGGTGCGGCGATGTAAAGCGGATCCGCTCTACACCGGGAATAGCCGCTATTCTCTCCAGTAGCGCCACAAAAGAAACTCGAGGTTGTAAATCTAATCCGTACGAATTTACTGTTTGCCCAAGCAGCACGATCTCCTTGCTGCCACGATGCACTGCAATTCTCGCCTCGCGCTCAATTTCCTCCACTGCCCGTGAAACCTCTGGCCCTCGAGTCGTCGGCACGATGCAGTATGAGCAGCTCTTGTTACATCCTCGACTAATCGAAATAAAGGAAGTGACATGCTGCTTTTGCCCATTTTTTGTCAGATCTACATCAGCAAAACCGAGAGGCAGTTCCTCCCATTCCTCACGGTAGTTAACTGCGACTTGCGGAGCGGCGCCATTTTTGCGCAGCTGAACAAGGGAAGGCGCGAGCGATAGATTGTGCGTGCCGAACACTACATCTACGCCGCGACCGTACTTTACTATGTTTTCACCCTCTTGCTGTGCAACACATCCACAAACACCGACCATCATCCCGGGCCGCTCTCGCTTCAAGCCTCGAAGCTCGCCCAGCATACTGTAGAGCTTCTTTTCTGCTTTATCACGAATGCTACAGGTATTTATCAGTACCAAGTCCGCCTGCGTTACGTCTGACACAGGCTGATACTCTTTCTCAAATATCTTGTACAACTTCTGCGAATCGTACTCGTTCATCTGACACCCGAAGGTGTGGATGTACACTCCCGGCTTATCGGGTTTTACTTGTTGCGTATTATCGGAGTCTCGCTCCATACCGATCCGCGTCTCATAAAGCTCGTGCGCGACACCTGCGGCGAATGTTTCGACCCGATGCTAGCGGAGTCTTGCTACTCGTTGCCGAACGAGACGATCCGAACGACCGGCTGATATGCAACGGTGTCGGAGGCAGGAACGAACTTTTCAAGGGTCAATCTGAAAGGCTTCTTAGCCCCTGCCGCCAGGCCTACATTGCGCACTTCAATTCGGCGTTCATTTTCAAGAATTTGGCCCGGCAAATCAAGCTTATCAGCGGGGCTAAAGCCAGCTACGAGCACGACATTATCGATAGTTGCGCCTCCAGAGTTGAAAAACTCGCCCTTTATTGAAAATCGCACCAGGCACTCCTCAGGGGAAGCACAGCTCCCGTC
>OMII01000047.1 GCA_900299055.1 Pseudomonadota bacterium
CTTCCATCTCTACTTAAGCACTCGCCCACCGCAACGCGTCGGAGACGAGGCGAAATGGGATGCTGCCGAGACCGCGCTCACGAACGCTCTTCAACGGAGCGGACTTCACTACTCACTCAACGAAGGAGACGGTGCGTTCTACGGACCGAAGATCGACATCTGTGTAAAAGATATGCTCGACCGACAGTGGCAGTTGAGCACCATTCAGTTCGACTTCAATTTACCTGAGCGCTTTGACCTCTCGTACACAGACGCCGATGGAGCGAAAAAACGCCCATATATGATTCACCGCGCCTTGTGCGGATCGATGGAGCGTTTCTTCGCGATTCTAATCGAGCACTACGGTGGAGCATTCCCGACTTGGCTAGCCCCGACTCAAGCGATGATCATTCCGGTCAACGAGGGATGCCTAGAATACGCCCACGGGTTGGTTAGCCTCCTTGAGCAGAAAGGATTTCGTGTGGAAGTCGATAGCGGCACAGACTCGTTTAACAAAAAGATCCGTAACGCCGTGACGACCAAGATCCCCAACATCGTCATCATCGGTAATAAGGAAGTTGAGGAAGGGACAATCACACTGCGCCGCTACTGCGTAAAGGAGCAGTCGACGATGTCGAAGAACGACTTTGTCGCTCGACTTGAGCGTCTCAACACAGAGCGAATCATGGATAACTTCGCGGATGTGGCTACGTAGAGGACAAAGGCTTTTCCGTCGGACATAGCCTCGCTCGCTGCATACGCTGGGTAACGATGAATGTGACTGCCCCAACCGCAGCATAGCTCGCGAACCTCAGACCATCCGCCAGAAGACTCTGTAGTGACTGATTGCGAGTTAGATTCGAGGCCACATCGACAAGGGCGCGGTCACTGAGGCTGGCGCCTACTGCTAGCATCGGAGCGATCTTGAGCGACATCTCGGCGACCTGCCGACACAACCGTCTCATCGGAGCTAATGATAGCTTTGAGGACTCCGCTTCCGGTCTCAATGTTACCTGAAAGCCATAACGATTAGCCCGGGCCTCAGGTGATAGATCAGTGCTGAGAACACGAGTCACTAGCCTAGTCACCAGAGAGACAGGCATAACGGAGATTGTTATTCGGGTCGTCACTCCGCCAATTGAGCAGCACATCTCCCGCTTCCACGACGAGTCCGCTGGTTGCCTCAGATCAATACGAGTAGCCTCATCGCTAATCTTCTTTAGCGTAGCGATTGCTTCGCGGTCGCCCCCCATGTGCTTGCGCAGAATTAACTCACAGACCTTAAACGCCTCTTTGCTTGGTGTGAAACCTTGTAGTACCCGATACCGCTCGATACAGTTTGGCAGCTCAGCTGCGTGGTTTCGTATGCTCTGTAGAGTAGCCCTAGCGTCTGTATCCAAGACATGAATAGTTGGCTTCCCACCACCAAAGCTCGCCACAACTCCGTCTGCCAGCTTTTCTCCAAGGAAGATATTGCCAAGGATCTGGGTCGGAGTTTTCAACCCGGAGAAGACGCTATCTCCAGCTAAGGGCGTCGGTGTACGCACCTTGCTCGACTTGACGGTGTGGTCAGACTCTTTATGCGATGTATCAGTCTGTAATGGCCCCATACAACTGATATGGCTAGTTTCGCCAAACCCGAAACAGATAGGTCATAGATAGGAAAAGCCTGCGAAACGACTGAGTCTGAAACGCACCAAAACCGACTAATACCAACAACTAGATCGCTTGGGTCCCAAATCTTCCTCTAGAGATTCTTCGATCGTGTAGTCCTCACCCCTACTGGCGGTCCCGGCGTAAAAGCGGTTACCATCACACCGAATACGGGTAGTGGAATGATTACAACGTCTCACGGCTAACGGTACGCAATGCCTGCCCTTAGTCGTGGTGATGACGTGTCGTTGTTTTAACAGGGGTTTCCCCGAGGAGAAGTCATGCGCAAGCCTGATCAAATCTGCCGGGTATGTCAGCAACTCCCCTCACTGTCTTTACTGGGTGAAGTTTGCTCACCGGAATGTGAGCAGCGACTAGCGGAAACCGAGTATTACGAGCGCGAGCTCGAAGAACGGACCGCTACGCTCTGCGAGTTTGAGGAGGGGGTCTATCTCCCGCTATACCTCAGACTCGCTCGAGTGGAGGCTCAGTTGCGAGTGCTCATGGTTGGTGTGCGCCAGCTCTCTCAGCAGGAGCACATCAAGAGCTCTCTGAATGAGCACCCAGAAGTAGTTGAGTGGAGGGTCGCGCAAGCTGCCGCAGACACCTTCGCAATTTCTCTCGCTAAGCGGCCCATACGACGCTTGCGGCAGAAAGGGCGGCAGTTGGAGAAAGAACTGAGAAGTATCGACAAGCGTTGGCGATCTCTCTTTGACAAGAAGGAAGCCACGCTCAAGAAGTTGAGCCTGGCGCGTGGAGACTAAGATGTTTTCTGGAGTTCTGGGTGGGAACCGACGCGCGTTGGTAACTACCTTCTAGGTTTATCAACGCGCGTCATCCCACACCAACTACCTAGGCTGGCTCAGCAGCGCAAGGCCTGTCTCAAGTCTGTAATTCTCTATTCTTCGCTGACGCCCCGATCCAACGGAGTGTTGCACATGGAGAGCCGCTCCTCATCACTGACCACAGTCAGGACAATTTTCAGGTCGGGCCTCTGCTCACACAGTTTATCTAGCTCCGCACGCTCCTTTGCCGACGGCGGGCGCACCACTTCCGCTCCCACAAACTGCATCGAGGGGTTACTACATAATGTCAGCACTCCTGCAACGCTCACACCAGGACCCTTCATAACAACCGTGCGAACCGAGGGCGCTCTGGCCACCATCGCCAGCGCATCATCATCGACACCGACATTTATTAAGCTGACGATTTTGAGGACCTCATACCTCTGCAACCAGCCAAGACTCTCCCTCTTTAACTGTATGTCCTTGATCTCAAGATCCTCAACTGTGTCTCTTGGTAAGCAAGCTAGAAAGCTTCCATCCACAACGCCACCCGAAACTTTGACGCTTTGCACCGAAGTCTTTGATAGGCCGATAAGATCACGATCGCGAATTAAGGGGTTACTGACGAGCGAGAATTCCTTCAGATCCGTTATCTGATCAAACGGAATACGCCGAAACTCTTCAGCAGTCATGGCTACTTCCTTACCTTCATTATCGCGATGAGGATGAATTCGCAAAGCGTTTGGCACTCGCATTCCAAAGAGGCACATCAATGGATTAGTCGAGTCCGCAACTTCAAGCGTTGCTCCTTGTCGCTTCAGGACTAGCGTGAAGGCATCAAGATCACCAACATCACGGTCGGCGCCGAGAGCAGGTGCTGCTAGTGCGGCTCCCACGACCAGCGACCCGATACCAACATTACAAAAAGTCCATCCGCGATCATCACCACGGCCTGTCCGTACACTTGCGGGACCCATCATATCGGCTCCAGTTTCAATCTGTTCCTAGTCTCGACATACCTACGCTGCCGAGAGATCTACCTTCAGTCAATGCTGGATTTCTTAGACGGAGCTAATCCCAGCCGATCCTGACTCATCACGCACTAAAACGTGTCCTTTGATGCGCCAGCTCAGCAAATCAGGCGACAGAACTCCTACGGCGCAGTGATCGTTTGGTAGAGCTCATTAGGTTTGAAAGCAGGCCCTTCGAGGACCTCTGGCCTGGAACTACGCCGCCTTAATCACCGAGCTCTCCGCAGCGGAGACCGTAAGACCACTCTCATCAACGTCAACCTTGATGGTAGTTCCTGGCTGTAACTGATCGGCGATTAAGGCTCTACCGATCTTCGTCTCGAGCTCACGTTGAATATATCGCTTCAGCGGTCGAGCTCCGTACACTGGATCGTATCCTGCTTCAGCAATATGCTTCTTCGCGGCCGCAGTTACGCTGAGTGAGATCCCCTTCTCTTGAAGACGACTTGTTACATCAGCGAGCAA
Source organism: Pseudomonadota bacterium (assembly GCA_900299055.1). GTDB lineage: Bacteria > Bdellovibrionota_C > UBA2361 > UBA2361 > OMII01 > OMII01. The sequence continues at coordinate 3,914 of OMII01000047.1, forward strand.
TAAATCGACGATCGATGTTATCTCGTCAAGTGTGAGCGGCTTAAACAACACTATCTCGTCAATCCGGTTCAGGAACTCTGGCCTAAAATGCCCGCGCAGCTCCTTCATCACGTTCTCTCGAGCACTCTCTCTAATCTCTCCACTCTGGGTGATGCCCTCCAGCAGATAGTGAGACCCGATATTCGAAGTCAGGATGATCACCGTATTTTTGAAATCTACCGTACGCCCCTGAGAGTCAGTTACCCGGCCATCATCTAGAATCTGCAGTAGCACGTTAAAAACATCGTGGTGTGCCTTCTCTATCTCATCAAACAGGATAACACTGTACGGCTTTCTGCGGACCGCCTCCGTAAGCTGTCCACCCTCCTCGTATCCAACGTATCCTGGAGGAGCTCCGATGAGCCTACTCACCGCAAACTTCTCCATATACTCACTCATATCAATACGGATCAGGTTCTGCTCGCTATCGAATAAAACCTCAGTCAAGGTCTTTGCTAATTCTGTTTTACCCACTCCTGTCGGTCCAAGGAAGATAAACGAGCCGATTGGACGTTTCGGGTCCTTGATGCCCGCGCGAGCCCGAATGACTGCGTCGGCTACATATCCAACTGCCTCATTTTGCCCAATTACGCGTTCGTGAAGGATCTCATCGAGCTTCAACAGCTTTGCCTTCTCACCCTCAACCAATCGAGTCACCGGGATACCAGTCCAGCGGGCTACGATCTCAGCAATCTCACCCTCTGTAACCTCCTCTCGAAGAAGCCTTCGAGCGCCCTCTTTCTCAATCGCAGCCTCTTCGACCTCAAGCTGCTTCTGAAGCTGTGGCAACCGCCCGTGCTTGAGCTCAGCCGCTTTGTTTAGGTCGTACTGACGCTCCGCTTTTTCGATATCACGTCGAACGTTCTCGATCTGCTCCCGCAGCCCTTGAACCTTGTGAATCGCCTCTTTCTCTACCTGCCACTGTGATCGCATCGCGTCCGCCTGGACACGAGCCTCCGACAGTTCATCGGTGAGAGTCTTTAAACGCTCCTGACTCGCGCGGTCTATCTCTTTCTTCAGCGCAGCCTCTTCGATCTCAAGCTGCATAATCCTTCGGGTTATCTCATCGAGCTCAGCGGGCATCGAATCGATCTCGGTTCGAATCGTCGCGCACGCCTCATCAACCAGATCAATCGCCTTATCGGGCAAAAAACGCTCCGATATATAGCGATGCGACAGCGTCGCTGCCGCCACCAAGGAATTGTCTTGAATACGCACCCCGTGATGAACTTCAAAGCGCTCTTTTACGCCACGAAGAATTGAGATCGTATCTTCAACACTCGGTTGGTCGACCATCACGGGCTGAAACCTTCGCTCAAGAGCAGCGTCTTTTTCTAAATGCTGCCTGTACTCATCGAGCGTTGTCGCCCCAATACAGTGGAGCTCACCTCGGGCAAGCATCGGCTTGAGCATATTACCGGCATCCATGGCGCCCTCGCTCTTACCCGCGCCAACGATCGTGTGCAACTCATCGACAAACAGGATAATTCTCCCCTCTGACTTTTTAACCTCAGCTAATACCGCTTTAAGGCGCTCTTCAAACTCACCTCGATATTTTGCCCCGGCTATCAACGAGCCTAGATCGAGCGAGAAGATAGTTTTATCACGCAATCCCTCTGGCACGTCACCGCGAACAATACGCTGCGCTAGTCCCTCTACGATCGCGGTCTTTCCAACACCCGGCTCGCCAATCAACACTGGATTGTTCTTCGTTTTTCGCGAAAGGATTCGGATGACGCGACGAATTTCACCATCACGGCCTATGACAGGATCAAGCTTTCCTTTTGTTGCTTCCTGCACGAGGTCTCGTCCGTAGCGCTCTAATGCCTCATAGGTAGCTTCCGGATTCGCGCTTTGAACACGCTGATTTCCCCGCACTACATTAAGTGCCGCTAGGAACCGATCACGAGTTACGTTAAAAGTCTCGCAGATCCTCCCAAGAGCTGACTTCTTGTCTCCGTCAATCGCCGCCAGAAAGAGATGCTCTACCGAGACGTATTCATCCTTAAGACGTTTAGCCTCGTCTTCGGCTTTAACGAACACCTGGCCAAGACGGTTTGTAAGGTATACCTTACCGGGCTCCAATCCGGGCCCCGATACCTTCGGACGCTTGTCGAGATCATTTTCTAACTCTTGTATGAAGCTCTCAGCAGGAACTTCCATCTTTGAGAACAGTCGTGGAATGAGACCTCCACTTTGCGTAAGCAAGCTTACAGCAAGATGTTCCACATCTACCTCTGTATTACCACGCCGAACCGCCTGAGCCTGCGCGTCCTGTAGGGCTTCTTGCGATTTTTGAGTGAACTTCTGTAGATCCATCATGTCCTCTTCGATTCCTATCCCCTTATGGATATAACCATCGAAACTCGCTTATACGAGCTTATTCTTATCTATATTTACGCCGCACTCCGTGGATTAAATTGCGATACTGCTTGAAGCCTTTCGAATATCTCGCGTTCTGAGCTAGACAGTGCGGTAGGAACAACAATTTTTATCTCAGCTAACACATCCCCACGAGCACCTTTTGATCCACTAAATCCGCGACCACGTATCCGCAATTTTGAGCCACTTTGAGACCCTGCCGGCACTGAGACCTTAATAACACCATCAGGTAGCGCTAGATCCACCTTTGATCCAAGTGCAGCTTCCCATGGCGAAACGGGTAATTTAACTACAAGGTCGCTCCCCGAGGCGGAATAGCGTGGATGTGGTGCGAGCTTTATTTTTAGATAGAGGTCTCTTTCGCCTTTTTTACCAGAGAGTCGAATGGTTCCTCCATCAGCAATCCCTGCGGGAATCTTTACCTGCAGCGCGCGCGTTCGACCCTGAGGATCTCTAAGCTCGATCGACTTAGTCGCGCCATTAATTGAATCCTCGACCGAAATCTGGAGCTCTGCCTCCTGGGGCTGCTGTTCAAACGAGCTAGCACGACGCGCTCCAGCCATGCCTTCAAAAGGAGATCCACCACCGAATCCGCTGCCGAAGATAGCTGAGAAGAAATCACTGAAATCCGCCCCGCCGGCTCCGAAACCAAAGTGCTGCGCTCCTCCCCGATTAAAATCCCACCCTGGTGGAGGCTGGAAGTCTTGCCCTGCTTTGTAGTTAGCGCCGAGCATATCGTACCGCTTGCGCTTGTCTGGATCTCCGAGGACCTCATTAGCCTCATTGATCTCCTTAAAGCGATCCTCACCCTCTTTTGTTTTGTTAATGTCAGGGTGGTATTTGCGCGCCAGCTTTCTGTAGGCTTTCTGGATCTCCTCCGCGCTCGCCGTTCGACCAACACCCAAAACCTCGTAGTAGTCTTTGAATTTCACTCGTCCCCTCGGTTGTAACGATATATCGGCAGATTTGCGCCGACCTCTATTAACTCGCTCTCTTATTGTGTAACCATACAAAGGCCCTATTCCAAGGGGAGCCTGAGAAAAGAGTGGACAGTAATCAGCAAGTTACGACTAGCGTGCAGAGCTATACCGGTGACTGCGAGCCTCCTCGGCAGTCTTTAAGGCGGCTTTAGCCTCCTCGGTATTGATGCGCCGTAGCGCGTACGCCGCTGAGCTCGCTACACCCACATTAGCGTCGTACATGAGTGCAGCGATCCGGGGCACTGAGGTCTCAAGCTTTTCTCCTTTGGCGCCGCACTGTGCTATCGTTTGGAGCGACTGATTTCGCTCCCGAACTTCGCGACTATAAAGCCCGCGGACCGCGTTGGGCAGCTCTGCCTCATGGCAGCAGGCGCTTAAGTGCAAAGCCACTACCACTATTCCGCTAGTTAGAGCTCTCCGCATACGCACGGTCCTCCATAATTCCCCTTAAAAAAGGGGTCGTACAGAGAACCATAAAACTAAAGGTTTCGGAGCGTTATTTACCCCTGAAGTAGCCGTCACTAGTCTAAGAATTAGTTCCAAGCTACCCTCTTTCCATGACTATGTTTGATGACCGACGTCAGCGCCCAGACGAAACCCCTCTGCGAGACGCCATGCGAGACCTATTGCGTGACGCTCAGCGCCCCTCCATGTGGGAAACCGAAGACGACTCCCGCCTATTCATTAGGGACCTAATGCAAGAGGCGATAGAGAAGCAAGGCATCACTCCCGAGCAACTCGCGCAAAAAGCCGACGTCCCCCTGGAGGCGATAAACGCCTTTCTGGCTGGCAGGGGCGATCTTAGCGACAGCGATCCTCTCACAAAGATTGAACGCGCCCTCAGGGTCAATTTATCGGGCTGGTAGGCGACTCTTTCGTCATTGTCGGGCTCACGTGAGCACGGTAGCATTCCGATAAAACCGGTTTGGTGACTGATGATAACCTATAATCCTAAAGACTGGTTCCGACTGATATTTCAATTCCACAAAAGCGATACCTTTCGGATCTTGCTTCCAACGATGCTGGTCCTGGGGCTTTTTACCGCGAGCCTCGTGTACCTTGAACTCAACAATCAAGTTCACTTAAAAAGCTCCACCGTCTTTCACCAGATCTTGGGATTTGTGCTCTCAATGCTCTTGGTGTTTCGCATCAACACAGCCTACGAACGGTGGTGGGAGGGCCGCAAACTGTGGGGCAGTTTGATCAATAACTCAAGAAGCCTCATGACGAAGCTTCACGCCTACATCGGAACAACACACGGCAGCGATCTCCACCACGTAAGGCAGCTTCTTATCGCATTCCCGTATGCGCTCAGAAACCATCTACGCGGAGATTTCACACACAACGGCATACCTGCGGTCGAGGGAGTAAGCCACGAGCAATTTCAGGCTGCACACAACAAGCCATTTTTTATTCACCGCCTACTTGTTGAACGTATTCAGTCGATCCGAGCAGTTGGCGGACTCTCAGAGCAACAACTCTTTCTGATCAACAACGAGATATTCTCTCTTATCGACATCACAGGGGCCTGCGAAAGAATCAAGAACTCGCCAATCCCATTTTCGTACAGCCTCTTCCTCAAAAAGATTATCTTTGTGTACGTTATTACCATGCCGATAGCGTTTGCACTCGAGTATCGTTATTGGGCGATTCCAGCCGTCATGATCATTTTCTACGCCTTCGCCTCTCTGGAACTCGTCTCCGAGGAAGTGGAGGAACCGTTCGGGATGGATTCAAACGACCTGCCAACGGATGAGCTCGCGGATAAAATTAATCGTGATCTGAGCTCTATTTTTTAGACAGCTTTGATTAGTACTAACTCAAGCTTCTCCGTGACGATCTGCTCAACAAGCCGAGCCACACCTACTACCTCAACGTTGCTCGCGTTCTCAGTAGCAGGCCTGTGACGAGCTCCCAATGACAGTGCGCGCCACAAGGGAGAATCTCGATTGAGAAAGCAATCTGAGGCTTCACATCAAATCGAGCTACAAGACATCCGTTCTCGGGGAAAGCGGATACTGCGTTGATGAGGAGCTTTTAGACCGATCCGATTTGCTTCGATCGATGGTGCTGATATGAGCAGATATGAGATTTGAGATACACCGGCACAACCACGCACATATGTCTGGTTTCTTGCTATACAAGAGCGGTGAAGCAATTTTTCAACACTCCAAGCTATCCGCGTGATTTGTCTGCGAAAATCGCTATACCAAGCGTCAGTGACATTTGACTTCGACCGAGGTGCTATGGTCACCTATTGGGGGAACAACACTTACCCAGAGAAAAACGAGAGAGACTTTATGATTGAATTAGCCGAAGCATTTACGAAGCTAGAGCCAAGGCACGCTCGAGCTCCAAGCTTATCTGCACGCGTATGAGTCCACTGGAATGAAGGACGAGAGAAAGCTCTCTGAAATAGTTGCTAAGCTTGAGCC
>OMII01000048.1 GCA_900299055.1 Pseudomonadota bacterium
GGTAGAACTCAAGGTCGAGTTTTTTGATAAAGCCCACCTGAAACGACTTGAACAGCACGTCACTCCAGGCAAAGAAGCTCGGTCGAGTGTCTCTCCCGTCATTAATCTCGTATGCGTCGATGATACCAAAGTTCCTGGTGCTGTGGAGTTTGGTCTCATTGTCGTAAAACGCGTTGGTGGCTTTGATTCGAACACCGCTTAAGCGATCCAACGCGTTTTGTAATCGCGTGTAGCTGCGTCCCTCTGTAGTCCAGCGCAGAATTTTGAGCAGCTCGTACCGAGTGAAATGAACTTTGCGATTCCGGAGGCCGTCGTCTGCGGTTAATTTTAAAAGCCCCAACAAAACCTCATCGTCCGAAGACGTCGGCAGTCCAAACTTATCGGCGCCAGTAATGATCCACTGCCGATTGATGAGCTCGCCGTTTTTGCCCTTCACATAATCAGAAAACTCCAGAGTCTTAACGGATGGGTCAGCGCGCTTTGAGAGAACCGTGAGCGGAAACTCAGCGAGATTCATCTCATCTCGCGACACCTTTGCAGGCAGCGGATTCGCGTGCGCGCCGGTGGTGACCGAAACCGGCGCATCCTCTGCGGCAAAACCACTCATGGTCTGCTCCTGAGTTGATTCCGCACCATCTGCAAGCGAAAGATTTCGCATAGAAAGAATACTCTGTACGCCCCTGCCCCTGTGGCAATGATTCTACGAGCGATGCTTGCGCATACGTGTTTCACAGCTGGCATCACTCGGCTGTGAAAGCATAGCGCAGAAGGCTCACATCACGATCACAAAAATCAAAGCCTAAAACGGAACACACCTTAGCTTAGTTTTAGTTAGTTAAACAATCTTTTCTTACATCATATGTTATCTAGTGAGCGGGAGAAAAAGCGATAAAAATCAGATAAATAGCTTAGAAAATTTATTTGAGATCACGACCGTTTCATACGTAGCGCACGATAGGCAATTATCTACAGGCACGAATCACTGTGGTGCGGCTCACGATAAGCTGAATTTCACTACACGGTAGTGCTTATATCAGAACACGAGAAAACTTCTTTCAATGCGCGATATCGTGAAATGAGATCTAGCTAGTATCGTGAACTGGGATCTAAAAAACGGGCATTTTGCAGAATAGTTCTTATTTCAATGCACGAAAGTGCCACGTTTACGCTACGAGAATGGCTGCCAGAGCTTCTTTGGTCTTGTAGCAGTTTTTCTCATCGTGAATTGACTTAAGTGTGGATTTTCTATGCGAACTTTGCGAGATTCCTTATCTCGATTCACGAATCTCGGAGGTGTGTGTGGCGATAGCGATAAGTGTAGTTAATCAGAAAGGTGGCGTGGGCAAAACCACGACAACCGTAAACCTCGGCGCTGCGTTAGCGGAGAAGGGCAAGAAGGTACTCCTGATCGATATCGACGCACAAAGTAATCTTAGTACGCATCTTGGCCTCGGTGTGAAGGAAGACCTTGCGGAGATGGCGGAGGTTTCTAAAGGACCTGAGTGGACGGTATACGATGTCCTTAAGGGCACAAAGCGTATTCAGGACGTTGTGTTGAAGAGGTCAGCAAACCTCGATGTGGTTCCCTCAAGTCTACTGCTTAGCGCTGCAGACCTTGAGCTCGGAGGGGTGGTAGGGCGAGAGTTGCTTCTCAAGCGCGCCATCGACAAGGTTCGAGACCAGTACGATGTCATTCTTATTGATTGCCCACCAACACTTGGGCTTCTTTCGCTGAATGCCTTGGCTGCGGTTGATCAAGTCATTGTGCCAGTGCAGAGCGAGTACCTCGCACTCCATGGAGTAAGGCAACTTCTTGATACTATTGATCAAGTTAGGAGTGTTTACAATCATAACTTGGTAGTCGGTGGTGTTCTTATCTGCTTACACGATAGTAGAAAGCGACTGGCACGAGCCGTAGCGGATACGATTCGCAACTACTTCGGAGACCTGGTCTTTGCTACAGTCATTCGAGAGAACGTAGCCCTGGCCGAGGCCCCAGCAAAGGGCCAGACGATATTCGAGTACCTACCGAAGTCGCCAGGAGCAGAGGATTACCTAGCTTTATCTGAAGAGGTGTTGAATGTCGAAGCGTAGTTTCTCGTTTGCGAACAATCCGTTAATGGCAGGCCCAGCTCTAGATGAGCGCAGTAGGGGTGGAGTGCCGTACCGAGAGATACCGCTTTCCGCTATTGAGCCCGATCCTAATCAGCCGCGCCGTTCGTTTGATGCAGAGAAGCTTCAAGAGCTCTCTGATTCTATTAAGTTATACGGAATCATAAGCCCAATCCTCGTTCGTGCAGGTAAGTTGCCTGGCCGATATACGATAGTATCAGGAGAGCGTCGATACAGAGCTGCAACACTTGCCGGGCTAGCGTCGATTCCAGCGATTGTCAGCCAAAGTGAGCAGGAAGAGGGAAGAACTCTCGCGGTTCAGCTCGTTGAGAACCTTCAGCGCGATGATTTAAGCCCCCTAGAGCGTGCACAGGCGATAGGGGCACTACGCGATGCACACAACCTCAGTATCCGTGATATTGCTGAGAAGTTAAGTATCTCCAAGAGTGCTGTTCAAAGAAGTCTTGAGATACTCCAGCTTCCAGATGATCTTCTTAATGCATTGCGAGAGGGGGCAGCTGAGTCGAAGGTGCTGTTGCTGGCGAAGATAGATGATGAGTCACTCCGCGCAACATATTTAAAGGATCTCGATGTACTTACGCGATCTGAGTTGGAGAAGAACCTCCAGGTAAAGAAAACAGTAGAGGCGAATGACGACAACATTCAGCGTGCAGTAAGCGCCGAAGATCTTCGTATCGCTGACGAGATTCAACGTGCTCTAGGAATGAAGGTGCGCTTAACACGCCCAAATCCACAGGCAGAAAACGGAAAGCTTACTATCGAGTTCTACGGCGACGGAGATCTGCAGATAGTCTTTCGCAAGTTGATAGCGGAAGGATAGGGTGTCCCACGGTGGGACATACGTTCCGAGAAAGGCGAGCTAATGCTCGCCTTTTTCATCTCTGCGGTGGTGTCCCACGGTGGGACAGATTAGTGCAGAGTGTGATCGTAAGGTGAGGCTGCAGGCTAAGGTATGAAGAGAGAACGCAAAAAGAGGGGGGTCCCAGCTCGGTGTCCCACGGTGGGACAGTGAACAAGGCGCAAAGCGGACATAACTACCTGTCAGGGCTCCGTCCATGGAATGGTCGGGGTGGTTTCTCGTTGCAGGAACTTCGGGAGGTGTTGAAGTGGCTGGATGATCCGCAGGACAAGGTTCCTACGGTGCATATAGCAGGAACTAACGGAAAGGGATCCGTTTCGGCAGCAGTCGCTTCGATCCTTGGTCAGGCTGGTTATCGGGTTGGAATGAACATCTCTCCGCACTTGGAGAGGATAAATGAGCGTATTTATATTGATGGGCTGCAGTGTAGCGATGAATTCCTGGGAGAGTTCGCTTACGAAATCAAGCAAGCTTCCAATCGAGCCCTGGTAGAGTTGAGCTTTCATGAAGCTATTACCGCAATCGCATTCCTTGGCCTAAAGGAGGTCGGGGTAGATTGGACGGTTCTGGAGGTGGGTCTGGGAGGCAGACTCGATGCCTCTAATGTCATTTCACGACCCGCGGCGACAGCAATCGTGACTATCTCTTATGATCACCAAAATATCCTTGGAGACACCCTCGCGGAGATAGCAGCGGAAAAGGCGGGCATCGTGAAGCCGGGAAGTCCATTAGTGACGGGAATTCTGCCAAAAGAGGCAGATGTCGTGATCTCAAGTAAGGCGAGTGGTGTACCGCACTATAAGTTCGGACGAGAGTTCGATGCACGAATTATATCAGCCGAAGGCCAGGATAGATTCGAGTATTGGGGTAAGGAATTTCTTCCCGGAAAGAATATTACCTTTGAGTACGGCTCGCAGCTGCCTGGTGTTCATCAGGGGCATAATCTGGCAGTGGCAACGACCTTGGGACTCTTAATTGGGTGTTCTCCAGAGGCTTGTAAGCTCGGAGTAGAGGGGGCTTTTTGGCCGGGAAGGCTAGAGTCTGTGAAATTTGAGGGACTTGAGTTGGTGATGGATTGCGCGCACAACACCGCAGGCATCAAAGCACTTATCTCATTTCTCGAATCAACCGGCGCGCGAGGAATTGATCTAACGTTTGGAGTTCTTGAGGGTAAGAACTGGAAGGAGATGATTACGGCATTGGCTCCGTACGTGCGCACATGGCGCTTACTCCTGCCAGACTCAGAGCGCGCGCTACCTCAGGAGCTACTGCGTCAGGAGCTCCCACTATCGGGAACTGACGTAAGGGTTGAGTGCTACGGCAGTGACTACGAGAGGTGTTTGCGTGACATCACTTCGCAGGCCGAAGGAGGAAAAGCATTTGTAACGGGCTCGATGTACATGGTAGGCAGGTTGCGCGGTATGCTTTCGTTGCCAGAGAAGCCATTGTGGACCAAAGTGGTCAAGCAATAACAGTGTTTTATGAAGTGTCGTGTTGATGAAATCGCCGCTGAGTGGCGAACAGGCGTAGAAAAAGGGCTTCATGAGCTCGCGGTTCTGTGTGGAGAGGGCCATCCGGCACTCGTAGAGCCGATTAAGTACACTTTGCTGGGAGGTGGAAAGCGTTTACGCGCACTGCTGGCCTTTGCTGTGTGTCACGACTGTAGCTCCCAAGATCAAAGCGCGGGTTCTGTGCGAGCCCGATCAAGCGCCGTGGCGCTCGAAGCCCTTCATGCGGCGTCACTTGTGCACGATGACCTTCCAGCTCTTGATAATGATGATGAGCGTCGGGGCAAGCCTTCGTGCCACAAGGCGTTTAATGAAGCGACGGCTATTCTGGTAGGGGACGCGTTGATAGGGGCGGCGTTGTCATCGGTGCTCGATGATGAGACGCTACCGACCGATCTTCGGGCGAGAGTCGGAAGGATTTTGGCGCGCGTGTGGCGAGACCTCTGTGTAGGGCAACAACTCGATCTGGCAAGCGGCGCTGAAAGGGACGACCGTCTACAAGCGCGCATGGTACGACTAAAGACAGGTGTGCTTTTTGGAGCCTCGGCGAGTTGTGGAGCGCTGTGCGCGGGAGTGCGAGATGGCGAAATATCGGCGTATTTTGAGTGGGGCGTAAGGGTAGGGGAGTGCTTCCAGGCGTTGGACGATCTCGACGACGGAGATCGTGGTGAGAGCGAGAGGCCCGATATCGAACGTGCGTGCCGAGCAGTATTGCAAGATCTTACTGCGCTACTTGGAGTTTCCGATGCCGGCATATCATACGAAGTCGCTCGCCAGATCTTACGTGTACGTTGATAACGAATAGTGCCTAGGCGGCTCGCGAGGAGGTTCTGGTGTCAGAAGGAATCATGTGGTTAGTGACATTTTCGCCGCTTGTGATCTTCGTGATCGTCGATTTTTATTCCGGCTTACGTAGTGGAGTTATCGCGGCCGTGATTACGGCGCTATCGGCGTGTGTGTTCGTGTGGGGTGCTACGGGCGCGCTGGATTACGAGGCGCTTGGGGCTGCCTTAGTGATGTGTGTTCTGGGATGGACCTCAGTACGCTCGAATAATCCGCTATTTTTCAAGCTACAGCCCGTGTTAACAGGATGTGCCGTGGTGCTCTACGGAGCCTATACGCATATCTTCGACCAACCATTTCTTGTTCGCGCATGGCCAACGATAGAGAAAATGATGCCTGCAGGGCAGCTTGGATTTCTGGGGACCACAGAGGGACAGGCGTTTTTGGCGAGATTGTCGCTGTATGTGATCGTGTGGACGTTCTTGCACTGTCTTTGCGTGGCATGGGCAGCACTCAGACGTGGCAATCTTGTTTGGATCATCATCAAAGGTCTTGCCATTCCGTTTATATTCATCGGAAGTTTCTGTACCCTTGTAGTGACCTCGCTGCTAGGCTCATAGAACAAAAGCGTAGTGTCACTACCGGCGTAAAGGACGTGAACTGATGAGACATCTATTATCATGGAGTAACTGGAGCGACGACGAGATTCGAGAGCTCGTTGACTTCGCTGTGTATGTCAAGGGAAACAGAACGTTCTACAACGGCTCGATGCTCGGTCGTAGCATTGCGATGCTCTTCCAAAAGACATCGACGCGAACACGAGTCTCCTTTGAGGCTGCTCTCACAGAGATGGGTGGGCACGCTATATATATAGACTGGATGAGCTCGAACTTTGAGCTCACGGATATCTCCTTTGAGAGTCGCTACCTCTCACGCAATGTTTCGCTGATCATGGCGCGCATGAAGAAACACGAGGATCTGGTGCAGATCGCTGAAGGCTCTGAGGTGCCAGTCATCAACGGATGCTGTAATCTCTTCCATCCATGCCAGAGTTTGGCTGATATGCTCACTATTCGTATGGATGCGGGAGTTCTTGCCGGACGCTCGCTCTGTTATGTGGGCGTGCACAACAATGTGGTTAACTCTCTGATTGAAATAACCGCAGCGCTCGGAGTTAACCTAGTGCTTGTAACTCCCCTTGCAAATGATGGTGCCGTGATCGATTCGGTTATTGAGCGCGGAAAAAAAGCCGGAACATTGTCGTGGGAGCGCGACATCTCGCACGCGGTAAGAAATGTAGACTATGTCTACACGGATACATGGGTTGATATGGAGTTCTTTAACGATCCGACGTTTGCCGATAAGAAAAAAGAGCGAATCGAGCTCATGCTTCCCTACCAGCTTAATCACCACCTGCTAGCGAACTCACGAGCGAAGGTGATGCATGATATGCCGATACACGCCGGTTATGAGATCTCAAAAGAGCTGGTGAATGACCCGAGGTCCATAATCTTTCAGCAGGCTGAAAACCGTCTCGACGCGCAGAAGGCCGCCATTATCAAGTTGCTACATCGAAACTCGTAGACAGGGGACGCTACCCTTTTCCCCGAGTCGCGTGCGATGCGCGGCGGGGGTGTAGACGGACTACAGAGCGAAAACATCCCCTATTTTCAATGATGGATGATGAGACCGGTCGCAAGCCAGTCTTCCCGTCAGATTACCGATTTACACTGTGGCGCTCTTACCTCCCCGTGTTCCCCGTGTA
>OMII01000049.1 GCA_900299055.1 Pseudomonadota bacterium
AGCAAAGGAGATCTCCGCTCCGCAAAGCTTTTTTCGAGCTTGAGTATCCTCCTCCACGGCCACCTCAAAGGCTTCGAATCGCTTTCCTCCATGATGAAAAAAAGGAATCGTGTCTCTCACTCGCGATGGATCAAGGCCAAGTAAGCAGCGCTGAAATCGACCAAGAATTGCAGCAGCTTCGCACGCCACGTCTACACTGGGGCAAACATCATAGGTGGTCGTACCCTCGATATACTCAAACGTTCTCCAATACTCACCCTGTTCGTCTTCAAGGTATGTACGATCATCCGCCGTGCGAACCAGTGTCAAGGTAACTTCATCGTCTCTCAACTGCCCTGCAGTCTTCGAAGTTTGAAGCTGCGCAGTAACTAAGTCCAAATTGCTCATGAGGGCGTCAATATCGCGAAATATGCGGTGATTCACCACTTGGTGCACGTAGCGCTTCCGCCGTGAACCATCACCCCATGTCGCTACATAGGTGCGATTGATATGCCCTCGTTTCAGTTCCTCAATCTCAAGCATTCGACCAGCAATCGCGAACTTGTTAAGAACGTCGATCGGGATGACTCGAGACTGCTCCATACCAGCTCCTTAGTTACTGATTAATGGCGGCCTGAACTAGCGCTCCGGATTCATTACTATTCGGCGATTCCTCAAGAAGTGCCGTTACGAACTCTGATGGGTCAAAACGAATTAGATCTGATTGCTTCTCACCGACGCCTATGTACAACACCGGCACCTTAAGCTCCTGTGAAATAGCTACGATAATTCCACCACGCGGGGTTCCATCCAATTTGGTTACTATGATTCCAGTGAGCGGAACGGCGGCATTAAACTCGCGGGCTTGTGCCAGGGCGTTCTGGCCGCTTACTCCGTCAACTACGAGAACTGTTTCATGTGGCGCTTCCGGAATGTGCTTTCGTATGGAGTTACGGACTCCTTCCAACTCCTGCATGAGGTTTGATTTTGTGTGCAAACGACCTGCCGTGTCGATCAGTACTACGTCAAAGCCTTGTTCCTTAGCACTTGCCATTCCATCGAACACTACCGCACCCGGCTTAGTTCCTTCGGGGCCCTTGACCACGGTAAAGTTGACTCGACGGGCCCACTCTTCCAGCTGTTGTACCGCGGCAGCGCGGAAGGTGTCGGCCGCAATTACCATGACACGCTTTCCTTGCTCGACGTACGTCGCTGCAAGCTTAGCTACCGTGGTCGTCTTTCCAACTCCGTTTACGCCCACCACCAATACGACCATGGGCTCCCCGACCGGCCTGTACATTCGATGAGTCTCGGGGACCTCGATAAGACGCCCCCGTATACCCTCCTTAAGCATCGCTCGCAGCTGGTCCTGCGAGACACTGGCCTCTCCCTGGGCTACCTGTCGAACTGACTCAACAAGCTCTGATGCACAGCGCGCACCCACATCACTAAGGATTAAGACCTCTTCGAGGTCGTCCAGCATCGCCCCTTCAACGGCATTCTTACCGCTGAAGAACGCCGCCAACCGACCTAGAAGCCCTGCTCTACTCTTCCGAAGCCCACGTGTAAGAGCGGACTCCTCGCGATGCATCTCCGCAACCGGTGTCGTCTCTTGTTCTCGTGGCGCCTCTGGAAGTATCGCTACAGGCTCCACCCCCGGCGGTTGCGAAGCTACTGCCGGCCTCTCGCCGTGCTCTTGGACCTGAATGCCCTCCGAACGCAAGTCGAGGTTTTCTTGCTGCAGCACAACGATCTGACGGCGTGCCGTCTCAAGCTCTCGAGAAGTCTGTTCTCCTCTTCTCGCTACCATCAGCATCAAGACGCAAAGTCCGGCCACTAGCGCGCTAACACCAACAATGACCTCGTCAGGATGACTGACTACGATCAATCGCAAAACTTCGTTAATTCGCTCAATTTCTAGGAACACGCTCTGCATATGACCAACCTTCAACCGCCCCATCTAATCCGAAAGATCAGTCTATGCGGACTGCCTTTCGGCCTCTTGTAGAGAAACGGTGAGTATCTTCGACGCTCCTGGGGTCGGCATTGTGACTCCTACAAGCGTATCAGCCGCCGCCATCGAAGCTTTATTGTGAGTGATCATTAAGAACTGAGTACGCGCGCTCATCTCCTTGATAAACGCCACAAACCTCTGCACATTAGCTTCGTCTAACGGAGCATCAACTTCGTCGAGTACGCAAATTGGACTCGGTCGCACCATAAACATACTAAACACGAGCGCAATAGCGCACAGAGCCTTCTCTCCCCCCGAGAGCAGGTCGATACTCTTAGGCTTCTTGCCTGGAGGTCTAACAAGGATCTCAACGCCTGATTCAAGCGGATTCGACGGATCAACCAACCGAAGCTCGGCCGAACCTCCTCCAAACAACTTCGGCCCAAAGTACGCGAAGTTTGTTTTAATCGCCTCAAATGTAGAGACGAACCGCTTCGTACACGCCTCAGAGAGCTCAAGAAGCGTCACTCGAAGCGTCTCGCTAGCTTTTACAAGATCATCACGCTGCGTCGTCAGTTCCTCAAGGCGCTTACTCTCCACCTCATGCTGCTCTATTACTCCGGGGTCTACCTCGCCCTCGCGCTCAAGGCGTTGTCGGATCGAGGTGACTCGCTGCTCAAGCTCGGCTCGAGCCTCGCTCACGAGCATCTCTACCTGCTGTGAGGCCGCTACAATGGTCCCTAGAACCTCCTCTCCATAACGATCTCGCACTGAGGACTCCAAGCTCCCACGCTCACCTTTGATGCGCTCTGCCGACATTCGTTCGCGTACTAGCCGCTCACGAGCTCCCTCGTGTCCACGTCTCTTCATTTCGATAGTGCGCAGCAGCTGCGAGAACTCATCTCGAAGCGATTTGCGTTTCTCTTCCAACCCGCGTAGCGATTCGGTGACGTGCTGGAGTTGCGACTCCAACTCTGAATTATCGCGCTGTTTAAGGTCACCCACCTCCGCCACGAGCTCCTCGATATTGGACTGGAGTGTAGTGAGCTGCCCGCGTATCTCTTCACTCTGGGGCTCTATGCGCTCGATATCTGACTGCAGCTGATCTCGCATTCGAGCTTCGCTCTGAATACGTCCACGCACCTCTCCCTGCTGATTAGAGATCTCTCTCAACCTCTTCTGCGATTCGTGAATTGAGCGCGTTAGCTCGGCGTGGCGACGCTCGCCTTCGTTTATAGAGCTGGCTACTTCATCTCGCTCCTTAACTACTGTGTCGTAGACGACTTGGCTCTCGGCAATTATTGCAAGAGCCTCATCAACCTTGCTCTTCATTTGAATAATTCCGCCCTCATGGCGCAAGCTGTAGAAACTCCAGGGCGAAAGGAGATCGCCGGTCTCCGTAACCACTACGGTATCAGCGTCAGGCTCCCCTCGCGAAACCTCGTGCTCGATAAAGCGTAGCGCTGTGTCGAGGTCGGCAGCCACCCATACCTTACTGAGCAGTCGAGCCACTATCCCCGCACTCCACGGAAGAGTCTCTACATGACTTAGCAATGAGCAAACCCCCTCAAAGTTAGAGGCGCGGCCCTGCTCCTTTTGACCTTCAGGAAGTGCGGCGAACAATCCAATACCCAAACCTCGCTTATTGGAAGGATCGGCTTTAAGGACCATCTCCTGGAAGGAGCGCGCTACCTTCGTCACCTCGTCAACTACAAGGAATGTCGCCCGCTCAGCTAAGACCGCCTGGAGCGCCTTAGAGTATCGATCGGAGACCTTGAGACCATCCACAAGGAGCTTATAGTCACCGCGGATCTCCGCGGGAATATCACCGCCTTTTCCAAGCGCTCGCTTTAGCTGCTCCAAGGGTGATGCAGCTGTCATCTGAGACTGGAGAGCGTCTCTACGACTTTGTGCAGAGACCAGACGATCTCGAACTTCACGCACGGAGCGATCCAACTCACGCTGACGCTCTCGTAAAGTTACTAGTCGCTGAGCTATATCTTTTTGCTCCTCTTCCCCCGATAGATCGAGATCTTTGACGCCAGAATCCAACTCCGAAGCTCGCGCCTCAAGCTTGTTAAGAGCTTCTTTCGACTCCTCAAGGCGCTGTGAGAGTACCCGACGCCTCTCCTCTAGTCGATTAATCTCTGACTGCCGCGACTGTGCGAGCGATTGAAGCTCGCGCACACGGGACTCACGCTGCTGAATCTCACGCTGCCGTTTATTCAGGCTGTCCTTTATGGCATCTGCGTTGCCTCTCAACTGCTCGATATCGACATCAAACTGCATCGAGCACTCACGAGCATGATTCTCTTGCTCTTGAACAGCCACAAGCTCATTCTGAGCAGCCTGCTCCTCCCCGTGAAGCTCTAATGCGCGCTGCTCTACATCTTGAACCCGCTTCTCAAGTCGCGCGAGAGTGTCCGTAAAAAGATCTCGCTCCGAATGAACGAGCTCTTCCTTAAGCTGCGCACGAGTGACCGCTCGATTCGCCTGTCTCTTGAGATTCGCTACCTGTCTTGTAACCTCTTTTATAACATCTTCAAGCCGAACAACTTGGCTAGTCGTATCCTCTAATCGCTTTCCTACAGCGTTTATATGCTCTCGAAATCCAGCAATGTGCGCAGCTTCCTCGATCACAAGACGTCGATCATCCGGCTTCGCAGAGATAATTCTACCGATCTCCCCCTGAGCGATAATTGTGTAGCCTCGCGACGCGAGCCCAAGAACACGGAACAATTCCTTCACATCCTTGAGACGACACTGCACCTTATTGATGAAAAACTCTGACTCACCACTTCTGTATAAACGCCGAGTGACCTGAACCTCGCTCACAGAACGCAACCAGGAATACTTCGAGAGTGACGCCTTTATGTCAGACATCAGGCTCTGGCTAACGACTGACGTCGAATCACCACTCTCTGCTCCCTCGGATGGAATGCCCTCGACCTCTACAACATTCGCGGACTCCGGCGAGTGTTCACCTTGAATGGAGTCCTCGTTAATCGCCTCTTGCGGAAGAATCTTGGCCGGCTCAGTACGCTCGGTGTCTTGTACTGAATGCTCAACTTCCGTCGCTACTGGAACAACTTCCTGTTGAGAGGTAACAATCTCAGGTGCTAAAAACGAATTGGCCTCGGCCTCCTCGTAATAGGAGATCAGTTCGTCAAAAAGATTCTCTTTGGTCGCTCTGATGACGAGAGAAACTTCAGCCAAACCGAGCGGACGAAGATTCTCAGTTCCGTTAAAAATAACATCTTCGAGAACCCCTCCTCGGAGCTGCGATGCCCGAGTCTCGCCGAGCACCCATCGTAGCGCGTCGATGATATTCGACTTTCCACATCCGTTCGGACCAACGACACCCGTAATGCCTGTCTCCAGAGGGAGAATCAGGCGCTCCATGAATGACTTGAATCCGAATACTTCTAAACGTTCTACTCGCATGTGATTGATGCCACTTACAACTGAAAAAACTTACGACTACACAACGTGGTCTGAACTACAACTTCCGCTGAACTACTTGAACTCTTAACTGTTTGGTTTCATGACTGAGACCTGACACAGCTCCTCAGGTTTAACATTGTTAAAACAAGAAAGCACTACCCTCTTTGCTGTATCAGCTCTCTTTCCGACCTGAGCTGTCGCGATCTGAATTCTCCTCCCCGACGACGGAGGCCTCACTGTTTGTGGCGGACTCTTGCCCACCGGCTAAACCCTGAGCCAACACGCGCAGAAGCTCCTGAAAACTACCTCGCTGCGGGGCTAGGATCGAGATGGAGTAATCGATAGCCGAGAGAATCGAAAAGGCTAGTGAGATAAGAAGTAAATTCAATCCTATGAACTGGTACGTGAGCCTAAATCCAAAAATTGAAAAGGAATAGTCATTCAGCAACAAAGCAAGGATGCTAACCATCTGAAGAAAGCTCTTAACCTTACCTCCCGATTTGGCTGAAACTACGGTGCCGTCTTTCGCAGCGAACGCCCTTAAGCCGGTCACCCAGAACTCGCGCGCCAAAACCAACACTACCATCCATCCTGGGACAAGCGGCACGCAGGTCTCATCACGCACCGAAACGAGCATGACCAAGGCAGCCATAACGAGAATTTTGTCTGCGAGGGGGTCAAAAAGCTTTCCGAAGTCTGTGATGGCCGCGTAACGTCTCGCGAGGATGCCATCCGCATAGTCCGTTATAGCCGCGAGAACAAAAATGACCGCCGCGATATTGAGAGAGGCCCTTGAGGGCTCTATCAAAAAAACGACAAAGACCGGAATGAGCGCTAATCGTAAGAACGTCAACCAGTTAGGAATTCTTTTATACCAGTCAGCCATTGCGCTGCTGACTATACTTCTTTTTTAGCTGGAGTACACGCCTAACATACTCTCGGGTCTCAGAATACGGGGGGATCCCGTTATATCGATCAACGGGCACAAACCCGGCATTGTATGCGGCGATTGCATGAGCCTCATTTCGATAGCGACGCAGCAGCTGCGCAAGGTATCGAGTACCTCCATGAATATTTGAGGCCGGGGAGAACGCATTCCGCACCCCCATCATCCGAGCAGTTCCAGGCATCAGTTGCATAAGACCGCGAGCGCCTTTGGGAGATATCGCTCGTGGATTAAAAGCCGACTCAGCATGGATGACTGCCTTAACGAGGGCTGGATCCACCCGGTGGATTTCAGCAGCCTCAACAATCACATGATCATACAGTGAGGGATACACCTTTGACGACTTGCCCTGTAGACGAAAGAACGGAGACTTCAGCGAGGCTCTCGAGTCAGAGGAGAGTCGCGAGGGCGCCCCAACGGAACGAATCAGCCTCCCTCCCCCGTTACGAGCCGTAAACACCTCTGCATCCTCTCCGGACTGAGGGGGGCGGTTGGTAAAACGGAGGGAGCCATCGGCTTCATGGATAACATATATCCGAGCCTCCCCCGCCTCAGCCGACGGCGCCGAGCCTAACGTGAGAAACGCCACTAGCGCCACACATATAAGCCTCTGAAACCGATGTGAACTCATTACGAGCCCCTTGGAGTAGTCATTTTACGATGGCTCTTACAACGCCATCTTCATGCAGTGTCCATCCCCAAGACCTGGTGACCACGTATAGACCAAAAGACCTCCGATGGATCGTCTGTGAGGTGCGCGCACCTCCCGTGACAAAGGTTCGCGCGTCGATTCGCCGATACCATCAGGTCTTGGGGTAAGACACGAAAGATTAAGATGCGGTCTTGATGACCGAGGAGCTTAAATTACTCGCGCACAGAAGCCAGGGCGCTATCTATTTGGTATTACTCATAATATACCACTACCAGCTAGCTATTTCTCCCGGACATCCTACTTATCGGAGCAGCTGTAGGGCCAGCTGGGGTGCCTGATTTGCCTGGGCTAAGATAGCGGCCCCCGCCTGTTGCAGCACAGAGAGCCGGGCAAGATTCGCCGCCTCCTCAGCGATGTCAACATCCTTGATGCGGCTCTCCGCTGATGCATAGTTTTCTCTCGCAATGGAGAGGTTTTGGATCGTAGCCTGAAGACGACTCTCAAGCGCTCCGAGCGCTCCACGATTGGTTGCTAGCGAGGATATGGCTGAGTTGACGGCTTCCAGGGCCGCTCTGGCTGCACTCTGAGAGTACAACGTACTCGTACCGGTAAGCGAGTACAGAAGCGCCGAGCTTCCTGTGCTCGCGAGACCTAAGTTCTGCAACGTGCCTTGGATTCCGCCGATCGTAATCTGGGAGACCGATGTTGTATCGAAACCAACTTGGAGCACCGTGGTCTGGGTTCCCGAGAGGAGACTAATCCCGTTAAAATTGGTGGACACCGCGATGCGTTCTACCTCCGAGCCCAAACTCGAAAACTCGTTTTGCAACGCCGATCGCTGCGCAGCTCCAAAGAAACCGTTTGACGCTTGCGAGGCCAGCTCGGCCTGCCGCGAGAGTATGCTCGCTATCTCACTCAGCGCACCGTCTGCTATCGCGACTACCGAGATGCCATCGTTTGAGTTTCGAATTGCCACCTGAGCCAGGCGCGTGGAGTTGGCCAGAGACGCCGCGATGGAAAGCCCCGCGGCATCATCTTTACCGCGATTAACCCGCTGTCCTGATGAAAGACGTTCGTATGAGTTACGCAGACCGTCGGAGGTAACCTGCATCTGCCGCGTCACGTTCAGAGAAGCGATATTAGCGCCGACTGTAATCGCCATAGTTTCATCCTCCATGAAATACTTTAGAGCACGACGTATCGAGCCCAAAAGGAGGCATCGCTATCCCAGCTACCGTGTAGAGCGAGAGACGGACCAGATCTAACTGCGCATTGAGAGCACAACAAGAGTACTACCGTGAACTACCAAGAACCGCCCAGCGAGCGAAACTGCAAGCTTACGTCTGTACATCCTGAGGTCTACCGCTATACAACTGCCTCACTTATAGCTACGGCAGCTCATCTATTTCCCTTAAGCAGAATTTTATCCGCGGTTTGTCTAATCGTGCGGACAATAGGTTAGACTCGGCAGCCTAACCTATACACTCCCTGAGCGACCGCACTGTGGTCGCAAACCAGAAAAAAAGACAACCTCGTATCATGACCACTACAATTCGCTCGTAAAAAAACCCCGGGCGGGGCAAGTAAGTGCCCACCCGGGGGGAAAACTCGCCACACGACTCTCCCAATCGACTCATGCAGCGAGACAAGGAGCCCTCATCGGGCCCCTCTTATTAACGTAGCAGCTGAACAGCCAGCTGTGGCTGCTGATTAGCCTGAGCTAACACCGCCGCACCTGCCTGTTGCAGGATGTTGAGTCGGGTTAACTCTGCCGCTTCAACAGCAACATCCACGTCTGTGATTCGCGACTCAGCAGCTTGGATATTCTCCCGAGTAGTCGAGAGATTTGTTATCGCACTGTTAAGACGACCCTCAACCGTTCCCAGATTACCCCGAAGAGTATTGAGAGACGTAATGGCGGTATTCACAGCAGCGAGCGCCGCTCGGGATGCGGACTGAGCATAGTCAGTACTCGTTCCCGTTAGCGAGTAGGTCAGTGCTGACGAACCCGAAGCCGCGAGCCCGAGCTTTTGAAGGGTTGAACCTCCGTTTGCGTCCATCACGATCTGAGATGTTGAAGCACCATCAAATCCGATCTGGAACGTAACCGTCTGAGAACCAGACAAGAGCGCGACCCCGTTAAACGTCGTAGTCACTGCGATACGCTCAATTTCAGAGCCGAGTGTTTGAAACTCGTTCTGTAGAGCGGAACGCTGCACTGTCGAGTACGATCCGTTCGATCCCTGCTGAGTCAACTCGGCAAGACGACTCAATACCGAACCGATTGACGCCAAAGCGCCATCAGCAATCGATATAGCCGAAATACCATCCTGAGCATTTCTCACGGCAACGTTCGCAAGCCGAGATGTCGTACGTAGAGATTCGGCAATCGCCAAACCTGCTGCGTCATCACTCGCGCTGTTAATTCGTTGACCCGATGTTAGACGCTCGTATGTCCCATTTAACTTGTTAGACGACTCTCCCAACAAACGCTGAGAGCGAACCGAAGCCAAGTTTGAGTTAATACTAATTGTCACGGTCTTTCCTCCTTGAAATATGAACACTCTCCCCGTCAATCCTTTGACGGCACTCCCTGCGAATTCAGGGAGCATGGATAGCGCTCACGTATTAACCGCCTACCAAACCATCACATCAGCTTGAGCAAAGCGGGCACAGCCACTTCTCACTTCCAGACCACGGCGTATTCCTCGGCAGTGACGATCAATCCCGCCTTAAGAACACGCCACTGGCACACTGACAACATCTATTCACAGCCGTCGCCGGAGCGACGGGCACTGCGAAATCATTTCATCCCTCGTACGTACGTGTAGGAGAGCGTCCGAGGGACGTACGGGCGTATGCCCGTTTAATCTCCACACCAGTATCCACAGCCAGCTCACCACCAACTAACGACGGACACGAGTACGACTTATCAACAAACACTTCCACGACTGACAACAAGCACTTCAAGAAGCAACCGCTCGCTGGCGTAACAATCAGCACCAGCCCTCACACTATTCTCAACTTCTCAAAATACCACTGACGCAACCGAAACTACTCTTCTCACAACGGGCAACAACACCAACACATGACAGCAACGTTTTTCCATAAAACCCATCTCTCTACAAACGTGCGTCACACACCCCCACCTATCTACCTATTGCTCACTTAACACCTTTAACACCATACGTGCCTACAGCACACGACGCGACGATTACCACCTCGACCAGTATCATAACGCCACACCTCTCCAAGACACTGCACCTCTCCTGTAAAATCCAATGTGTTCCGAGCTTCCTCGATAATCATTCCCAGCCACAGCCCGACGTTCAAGCAAAACCGAGCCAACTTCGGGGCCACGACTACGAGATATCCCATTCACAACTCGCATTGCTCTTGACTGAAAGTTTCTTTTCTCTTCATCCCAGTCAAACTCATAGAGTCTGGCTGCACCACAAGTATGCTTCGACTCCGCGTCGACTCGCTCGAGCCAATAAGACTCAAAGCTTATATCTGTCATTCCAGGCTTACGTACTATCGCAACCCCACCGCAGCCGGTGTTAGTCCTGCGCGTAATTTTGCTTCTACTCCAAAGCGGCTTCATCTCATCGCACCCATCTCGTCTATCGTCTCGAACCCTCTGCCTTGGCCCGCTTTGATCAAACTCATAAAAACGCAGGTCTAATAATCCACTATTCAATTCGGGCAATATCACGTCTGCCGGCTTTGACCTCGCCCAGTCTCGGCATCGTCCGCCTGACAGATGAGGGGACACATCCTCTCTCCTTCGCTGGGGCGAAGACGTGCTGTTATTAGTCACTCTTCTGGTCATAGCCCCCCATCGAAGAAACTTTCCACCATTCAAAGGACACGATAGCTTTCATAGCAAAAACCCTCGGTGAAAAACGGCTTCCGCAAAAAGCCTCTTCTAACCGCCGTGTAACATCGAACTCTGAAATCATCATACGTGCCGTCGTTCTTCAAATTCCAGCCGAGGTACACCCCTCGAACACTCTTCTTTCGAAACGCTACCCATAGTCATATCGCTGACTCCCTCTCACTTTTTTGCATCGCCCTAAGCTCTGCAGCTGATACCTCTATTGGATCCATCTCGTTCCCCCCAGCTCGTTCCTTACACCTATCGCACTCCACAGCTCCCGATTACTTTCGCGACCGCTTTCACGTAAGGCCCCTCCTATCCGAGCCGTATCCGCTCGAATCTTTCGGTGTAGTAATGACGTAACTATCCAGTGCTTCCTCATTCACCACCGTCTTTCTCGAGCTGGTTGTCTTGTTGCTCCAATGAGCCCGTAACCACTGCACCACTACCAGCCGAATTCTGAGTCGTCCTTACCTCTATCGAAGTAACCAGCGGGTGCCTCTCATCAACTTCAAGAGGCACCCCTTACCTACTACCGCAGGAGGCTTACCGCCAACTGAGGCTGTTGATTCGCCTGTGCGAGTACTGCCGCACCAGCCTGCTGCAGGATATTCAACCGAGTTAACTCGGCTGCTTCTACTGCCACGTCAACATCGGAGATTCGAGACTCTGCAGCCTGAATATTCTCACGACTTGTCGTTAGGTTGGTGATGGCGCTCTGAAGTCGTCCCTCAACAGTTCCGAGCGTACCTCGAAGGGTATTGAGTGATGTGATCGCCGTATTCACCGCTGCAAGAGCCGCACGAGCTGCCGACTGTGAGTAGTCAGTCGTTGTTCCCGTAAGCGAATACGTCAGCGCTGACGAGCCGCTCGCTGCAAGTCCAAGCTTCTGTAGTGTCGAGCCTCCAGATTGATCAAGTACGATCTGAGAGGTCGATGCACCATCGAAACCGATCTGAAACGAGATCTGCTGCGTTCCTGAGAGTAGACTTACTCCGTTAAACGTTGTGGTTACTGCAATACGCTCAATTTCAGACCCGAGTGTTGCGAACTCTGCTTGCAGAGCGGATCGCTGAACAGAGGAATACGATCCGTTAGCTGCCTGCTGAGTCAGCTCGGCAAGACGACTTAAAACACCTCCAATCGAAGCCAGAGCACCGTCTGCTACTGCAATCGCCGAGATACCATCTTGTGCGTTTCTGATTGCAACTGATGCTATTCGAGAGTTTACTCGAAGAGACTCGGCAATCGCCAGACCAGCAGCATCATCACTAGCGCGATTGATTCGTTGACCAGAGGTCAACTTTTCATACGTGCGGTTGAGGCTATCCGATGATTGTCCGAGAAGTCGCTGGGACCGAACGGACGCGAGATTTGAGTTAATGCTAATTGTCATAAACATTCATCCTTGATTATGCGGGCAGTGGCATCACTAATCCTTTAGCGAAGACCATCCCTTGTGGGCACCTGCCTGCGGTTACACTTCCCTTACGACGTCCCTACGGACGCCAACTCTTATTTCCTCTACAACCAAACTCCGCTTACCGCGTAACATCTAAACCTCGAAACTTTTAACTTCACTTCTTCACGGCACCGAACAACACTTCATCGCGTCCGTGACACCCCTACTAACTCCATTAACTACGAAACTATTTCGATCTTCCACTACCGTAGCAACTGAACTGCAAGTTGTGGTTGCTGATTCGCCTGAGCCAGTACCGCAGCTCCTGCCTGCTGTAGAATATTCAGTCGTGTCAACTCCGCCGCTTCTACCGCCACATCAACGTCGGATATGCGAGATTCCGCGGCCTGAATATTTTCCCTGCTAGTGGTCAAGTTTGTTATGGCGCTCTGCAAACGGCCTTCAACGGTTCCCAGTGTACCTCGTAACGTATTGAGCGAGGTGATCGCTGAGTTTACTGCCGCCAACGCCTCTCTCGCAGCAGACTGGGCGTAGTCTGTAGACGATCCTGTCAACGAATAGGTTAGTGCCGAAGAGCCAGCACTCGCCAAGCCAAGCCGCTGCAGTGTAGCGCCTCCATTCTGATCGAGAGTCACCTGTGCAGTAGACTGTCCATCGAATCCAACCTGGAACGTTATCTGTGCACTGCCCGACAACAACGAAACGCCGTTGAAGGTTGTTGTAACCGCGATACGCTCGATTTCAGAACCGAGAGTAGCGAACTCCGCCTGCAGAGCTGATCGCTGAATCGAAGAGTATGAGCCGTTTGCGGCCTGCTGGGTTAGCTCGGCGAGCCGGCTCAAAACTCCTCCTATTGACGAGAGCGCGCCATCCGCAACAGCAATCGCAGAGATTCCATCTTGCGCGTTTCTGACCGCAACCGTAGCTAAGCGAGAACTCACTCTCAACGATTCTGCAATAGCCAATCCAGCCGCGTCATCACTGGCCCGATTAATTCGCTGACCAGAGGTCAATTTTTCATATGTTCTATTGAGGCTGTCTGACGACGCGCCTAAAAGACGCTGTGACCGAACAGAAGCCAAGTTAGAATTTATGCTAATAGCCATTTGTAATCACCCGTTTTCCTAGTCCCTCTTCCCCCCGCAGGCGAGCCTCTCCCGAGCAGCCTGATAGGTGGCCACTGAACCGACTCGCTACACAACTTTAAGTTCGACCTCGCACATGAGCGTCTGCTGTACCGCCTTTGCTGCACTGCCTCGCTCTTACCTCGCTGGGGCACATCCGGGGGCCTTATCAACTTCGGCTCTCCAGTTCTTCGGAGCGCTCTTAAGCAATAACCCCTCTCGTATACCCTGCAAGCTTCTCTCGGGGCCTCTCTGATAAGCCAGCACCCAAGAAATCACCCCCCTACTTTCACAAAACTCGCTCGACTATTGGACCACAGCCGTGCTGCGCTGCGGTCCATCTCGTCTTTTTCTTCACCGTCACCCTTTCCTTCCGGATCCAGCGACATCGAAGACCACACCCTTACCTCTTAGTTACTAACTCTTCAGATAACACCTTACCTGCGCCCCTCGAAGAGGGGCCACCGGATTGTCATCCTAGGGAGTGTTTACCTAGCGAAGCAGCTGTACTGCCAACTGGGGCTGTTGGTTAGCTTGCGCCAACACCGCCGCACCAGCCTGCTGGAGAATATTGAGTCGGGTTAACTCAGCAGCCTCTACCGCGACATCAACATCCGAGATTCGCGATTCAGCGGCCTGAATGTTTTCTCGGCTTGTCGTGAGGTTCGTAATGGCACTCGTCAGGCGTCCCTCAACAGTTCCAAGCGTACCACGAAGCGTGTTAAGCGAGGTGATAGCTGAGTTTACTGCTGCAAGAGCTGCACGAGCTGACGACTGAGCATAGTCAGTTGTCGTTCCTGTCAACGAATATGTTAACGCTGAGGATCCAGTAACCGCGAGTCCGAGGCGTTGCAGGGTCGCGCCACCATTCTGATCGAGAACGATCTGAGATGTTGACGCTCCGTCAAAACCGATCTGGAACGTAATCTGCTGTGTACCGGAGAGAAGACTTACTCCGTTGAAGGTCGTCGTGACGGCGATACGCTCAATTTCGGAGCCAAGCGTCATAAACTCCGCCTCGAGAGCCGAGCGCTGCGTCGATGAGTACGAGCCGTTTGCGGCCTGCTGACTCAACTCAGCTAATCGACTAAGCACTCCACCGATCGATGCGAGAGCTCCATCGGCAACTGCTATCGACGAGATACCATCCTGCGCATTTCGCACAGCAACAGTAGCAAGTCGCGCGTTAACTCGTAACGAGTCAGCAATCGCAAGACCTGCGGCATCGTCGCTTGCGCGATTGATGCGTTGTCCTGATGTTAATCTCTCGTAGGTGCGATTTAAACTATCAGACGATTGACCTAAGAGTCGTTGAGAACGAACGGATGCGAGATTAGAATTAATACTAATAGTCATAGATTCCTCCTTGAAGTTTCCCGTTGCTCCCGTCATTCCTTTGACGAGACCCTGATCTTGCTCAGGGCGCTAACACCGGGTTTAATTACCATCCACTCAGCTCACCTTTGAGCTTCGCGGGGCACGACCACTAATACGACTTTGCTCTACTGAGCCACGACCGCTAACGTACGAACGTACTGCGACTGCTTGATAATGAAGCAGGTCACTATCGCCTGCTATGAGAGCTTACGGATAATGACCAGAAAAGCTTGAGCACTTTTTTAGTCGGCTTTTTGTGGATTATCTCCACCTTCCCGTCGCCCATAGAACACAGTCGGTGATGGACCCGAATAACTTGAGCGCTATATCGCAGAAGGTTCCACAGGCCGTAAGTACCTGCTACCTCAACGAAATTGCAGCGGCTGCAGCTCCGCCTCCGGCGGCACACACACTAATGAGCCCCTTCTGCCCACCACGAGACTTTAGCGCTGCACAGGTATTAAGAAGCAATCTGCCACCGGTCGCGGCAAACGGATGGCCTAAGGCAATCGATCCTCCGAAAACATTCATCCTGTCACGCGGTATGGCACCAATCGCCCCTACATCTCTGAATCGATCCCAGCCATTCTCCCACGCCAGTAGGTTACAGAGAACCTGCGCGCTAAAAGCCTCATGAATCTCGAATACATCACACTGTGAGATTTGCATCCCTACGTTTGCCATTACCTTCGGCAGCGCAAGGGCCGGAGCCATCAGCAGACCATCCCCTGGTGGCACTGCAGCAAACTCAACGGCGTCTAGATATCCCAGAATAGACAGGCCGAGCTCCCGAGCGTAGGAATCGAGCATCAAGCAGACTGCTGAGGCGCCATCAGTCAGCGCACTCGAATTACCCGCTGAGATCGTGCCCTTGCCACTTCTATCAAACACCGCCGGCAGTGCGGACAATTTCTCCAAGGACGTATCTCCTCTGATTAGGTTATCCTCACCTACGCCACCAAGTGGTACGATCTGCTCCGCCAAGATACCCTGATTTTTCGCCTGAAACGCTCGCTGATGACTGGCGAGCGCGACTTGATCTTGGTCTGCCCGGCCCACACCGTATTCCTGCGCCATAATCTCGCAATGCTGCCCCATCGTGAGCCCCGTTGATGGTTCCTTTGGGCTAGGAGCTTGTGGTGCCAAAAATCCGGGACGAAATGAGCTCGCTACTGCAAGCTTCTGAGTTAGTCTCCGTGCCTTGTTCAGCTTAAAGAAAAAGCTCTCTCCTCTGCGCGGGAACGTTAGGGTGGGGTTAGACATCGATTCACTACCCCCGACGATGGCGGCTTTGATACGCCCCGACAAAATCGCCTCACGAGCGGCATTTGCTGCCACCAACCCGGTGATGCAGTTATTTGAGACAAAGTGCCCGTTAGTCGTCTTAGGAAGACCCGACCGCAGGATAATCTCCCGCGCAAGATTAGGTATCCGAGGGTCAACCAACACCGTGCCAAAATACAACTCATCAATCACACTCGGATCGATTCCTAGTCGCTCGACACAAGCCGTCACAACGTGGATCCCCAAGTCCAGAGCCGAATACTGGGCGAACACTCCGGCTGCCTTGACAAACGGGGTACGTGCCCCACCGACGATAGCGACTCTCATATAACCTCCGTTTGGAATGCCTCGAACCTCTCCGAGCAGCCCGAGCGCCAAGGCTACCGCAAAGCGGTGCCCCTCCAAAGCCCAAATCCGGCATCCTCCTGTAATTCACACGAACTAGCTCGAGAGGCGAACACTTGATCACCCGCACCGTGCAGCCCACTGGTTGCAAAGACTTCGGTATTCAACTGCCGCATGAGGCTCTCCACTTGAGGCAACAAGGGTTTAAGGGTAGTTTGAGGGGGTCGGTTTCTGCGCAAGCAATGTTGCTCGCGCGCGCCTCAATTAGCCTCACGTTATGCTTCGTGGAGTGAGTCGCCCTTGTGCACCGACGACGGATAAAGAACAGGGAATTGACCATGAATAACTCCAGCTCCTCCGACCTGTTAGCCAAGGTTGTTTCACTTACTAAGCGACGAGGATTCGTTTTTCAAAGTAGTGAGATTTACGGTGGACTCAAGAGCGCATACGACTACGGCCCGCTCGGTGTTGAGCTGAAAAGAAACATAGCCACCGAGTGGTGGAAGTTTATGGTCCATGAGCGTGAGGACGTCGTAGGCATAGATGCGTCGATTATGATGCATCCGAGCGTGTGGAAGGCCAGCGGACATCTCTCAGGATTTTCGGATCCTCTCGTCGACTGTCATAATTGCAAGGAGCGCTTCCGAGCAGACAAGGCTCCAGCACTTGCCGCCGGAACTGCAATCGAGTGGGTCAAGGGAGGCAAGTCAACAGGTGAGAAAGCAAGGGGCGTTGTGGGCGAATGTGGATACATATGTCCTACCTGTGGAAGCTCTGACCTTTCTGCGGAGAGGCAGTTTAATCTAATGTTCCGCACCTCGATTGGTCCGGTAGATCCACTGGACACACTGCTGCAGGAAATCCACGGAAAAGAGCTCTCGCGTGCGGAGCTACGGGAGAAACTAGAAGAGGCTGTGAAGTCTTCA
>OMII01000050.1 GCA_900299055.1 Pseudomonadota bacterium
AGCTATGTAACCTGTGGTGAGTAGGGGAGGCTTTGTATCTCCATGTGCATTCAGCAGCAATGCAGGATCAGATGAGACTGCGCTAACCAGGATTGGGCGCCGCACATATTGTAATGTGAGGTATTTTCGTTACTCGCACTCATTGTCTATGGTACTATCGCGCGCTATCGACAGATGGTGGCGATGCGAGTATCCACATGACATTTGATCGTTATTTAAAACGGCTCGACAAAGCAGTGGCGGAGAGGACTCTCACACCGCAAAAGTTTCGCAGTCTCGTCCATGGATTTTACGCAGAATCTGGCCGGGATTTCCCCTGGAGGAAAACAAGCGATCCATATCGAATACTCGTTAGTGAGATAATGCTGCAGCAGACGCAAACTAGCCGCGTCGAAGAGCGGTATCCTGAGTTTCTACGAGCTTTTCCAACGGTGTGCGACTTAGCAAACGCTCGACAAGCTGATGTCTTGGCGTTGTGGCAGGGAATGGGGTACTACCGACGTGCTCGTAACCTTCACAAGGCCGCAGAGATGGTGTGCAATGAGTTTGGTGGAGCGATTCCTCGTGAGTATGAAAGCATACGCCTCCTGCCAGGAGTTGGTGACTATACCGCAGCTGCAGTCACTGCCTTCGCATTTAATAAGCCGGCAGCGATGATAGAGACAAACATTAGGGCGGTCTATCTCTATGCTTGGCACCCCAATCGGCGAGATGTAACAGACAAGGAGCTGTTGTCACTCATCGAGCGAACCATGGATCGAAAACGACCAAGAGAATGGTTCTATGGATTGATGGATTTCGGCGTGGCACTCAAGAGAGCTCGCCCACGCATTCACGAACGAAGCAAGCATCACGTAAAACAGAGCCGATTTGAAGGGTCTGATCGTCAGCTTGCGGCGAGAATCTTGAAGGCCATCGTTGCAGCGGAGTCTCCGATCTCTATGCGCGCTATCCAGCAAGCGCTAGATAGTGACCCGACTCGAGTTGGGTGCGCGGTAGAGCGTTTGATACATGACAAGCTAGTGGCCCGCACGAACGGTGGCTGCCTGATGATAGCGGATTAATTATCCAATCGCCGACGCATCAGAGAGAGGCTCCTGTGTATCAAGAGAGGTCTTCCATTGACCGTGGTGAGATAAAACCTTGTGAGCGTATTTGACTGATTGCTGGGGTAGAGAGCGCTTTCCACGCAAGGCTTTGACGAGATTTGTAGGGCCCCAGTTGTACGCGATAAGAGCCTGATGCCTATCACCAGCGAACTTACTCTCTAAGTATTTTAGGTAAGCGATTCCAAGACGGAGGTTTGTCGTAGGATCGTGAAGATCGATCTTCTCTCGTTGCGATCGATTCTCAAGAGCAGATACATACTCGCCGGTCTTTGGCATTAGCTGCATAAGGCCACGTGCGCCGCGATTCGACACCGCGCGCGACTTAAACATACTCTCAGCTTTTATAATAGCAGTTACAAGGAGGGGATCGACGCCAGCGCTTTTACTCTCTGTGACGATAAGAAGTGCGAGTCGAGAGGAATCCTGTTGATCTGGAATTGCTGCCTTAATGATGCTCGATACGAGGAGAAGCTCGCGAGAGTTCGCCGCATTTGAATCCTGATCAGATGAGCCAACGTGGAGGTCTTGTCCCGTGGAGAAAGAATAGCCTCGCGTCTGGAGATAAAAGGCACCGTACATCGCTATGTACGTGGCTACCGCGAACAACAAAACGCCGGCGCCGGGAGCGGTGCGAGAAGAGAAAGAGAGAAGAACTGCAACAACCCGTTTCATATAACCACGAATGAAGAACACTACATAATCAACGCAAGCAGGGTCGGCCGCCGTAACGAATACCGTTGAGGGGACCCCTGTTCGCCTACCTAATCGATGCAGGCCGATGGGGTGATGATTCACTTAATATAAGTAGGTTGAAGTAGGATGCCGGTTTGGCACCTGATAACTGTAGGTATTCCAGTGGGTTGTGAGCGATGTACCAAGTTTGTGAGATTATTGTACCGATGCGAGACGCTGGTTGGTTCATCGCCGAGCACCTGCAGGGGCGTTTCTTGAGAAAGGTGTTTGATGCTCGTAGAATGGGGGGCTTCGTAACGAAACGTTTCAAAAGACATGAACAACGCAGAGACCAAACGAGTTGTAGTTGTAGGTGGAGGTCACGCTGGGATTGAGGCTGCATACGCGTCAGCTCGACTCGGTGTGCCCACAGTTCTCGTTTCGCTTCGTCGGGATGGCATCGGGCAGATGTCGTGCAATCCCGCCATTGGTGGTGTCGGAAAAGGGCACCTTGTAAAGGAACTCGATGCGCTGGGCGGGCTAATGGGCAGGGCGATAGATGCCACTGGCATTCAATTTCGTATGCTCAATAGTAGTAGGGGAGCCGCGGCGCGCGCGTCTCGAGCTCAGGCGGATCGCGAGCTGTATAAAAGCTGGATTCAGAATTACCTCTGTGGAGTTGCCAATCTCACCATAGTTGAGGGAGAAGCGGCGGCAATCGATTTTGATGGGAAAGAGATTCGAGGTGTTTCGCTGAAAGACGGCTCCTTTATTCGAGCCTCGGCGGTAGTGCTTACGACCGGTACTTTTTTGCGCGGATTAATGCATTCGGGGCCAGAGAAAACAGAGGGTGGTCGTCTGGGTGATGTTGCGTCGAACCTTCTGAGCGACTCTTTGCGATCCCTTGGGTTTCCGCTTGGACGACTCAAGACGGGAACTCCCCCACGACTACGGCGATCCTCAATTAATTTTGAAGGGCTTCTTGAGCAGCCCGGTGATATGCCGCCGCAACCATTTTCGTTTACGACAGAGGCAATCACGAGACCTCAGATATCGTGCTGGCAGACTTCAACGAATGAAAGAGCGCACGATATTATACGCGTTAATCGCGAGTGCAGCCCTATGTTTAATGGACAGATTACCTCGGGTGGTCCGCGCTACTGTCCGTCGATTGAAGATAAGGTGTTTCGATTCAAGGATAAGACCAGTCACGCCGTGTTCCTTGAGCCCGAAGGATTCACATCGGACATCGTGTATCCGAATGGAATATCCACATCGCTCCCCCTTGATATTCAAGCGGCCTTTATCCGCACTATAAAAGGCCTCGAAAACGTCGAGTTCCTGGCGCCCGGATACGCAGTAGAATACGACTTTGTTGATCCGAGATACCTGTCGCCAAGCTATGAGGCAAAAGATGTGCGCGGACTCTTTCTCGCTGGGCAGATTAACGGCACCAGCGGTTATGAGGAGGCGGCGGCCCAAGGACTTATTGCCGGAGTAAACGCGGCACACACTGTCGTAGGCCGAGCCCCATTTGTTATCACTCGAGCGCAAGGCTACATCGGTGTGATGACCGATGATCTGACTGCCAACGGCGTAGATGAGCCGTATCGTATGTTTACCTCGCGAGCAGAATACCGACTTATTTTACGAGAGGACAACGCAGCGCGCCGTTTGTGTCCAATCGCTCGTGATTTGGGGCTCCTCAGCGACGCGCAAGCTCGAATCTTTGACGAAAGACAAGCTTCGTATGAGAAGGCGGCAAAATGGCTCGAAGTGACCCGAGTAAAACCTTCTCCAGAAACTAATGCGTGGTTAGAGCGTAATAACACAGCGACGCTCAAGGATAGCGCAACACTTTCGCAGTTGCTCAAGCGACCCCAGCTCGATGTAAATGACATTCTCTCGTATGTTCCGTATGAAGATCCTCTTAGTGAGGATATAAAAGCAGCGCTTGAGATAGAGGTGAAGTTTAGCGGGTATCTCGATAGACAAGAGGATGAGGCGCAGCGACTTAAGAAAATAGAAGGCGAGCGAATACCAGCTGATTTTCCGTATGATGAGATTAAACAGCTTCGCACCGAGGCGCGTGAGAAGCTCAAGAAACACCGCCCAGATTCAATTGGGCAAGCGATGCGAATCCCCGGAATGACGCCAAGCGCGATCTCTTTGCTTGCGCTTTACCTCAAGCGCTTTCGCTCTGGGGAGCTCTCAGCTAGCTGTTCGTGAAGCTAGCGAACCAATTTCTTGGCATTCATCCAGCAGTACGAGGCATATACGTATGCTGTATTGTCGTATCTCCACGAGATATCTTCGAGACGAGGAGCGTATAAAATTGAAGCGGCACCCACAAAACCGCACGCAATAAGCGTAGACGCTACAAGCTCGAAATTGGGAAGCTCTCGGATTATCCAGCGGGCTTTCATGAGAATCGGTCCTTACACGTATCTGTAAGTCTCTCATTGCTCCCACAGTACACATCGGCGCACGCGACAAAGAGCTTAACGAGATTTTGCACTAGAGAACGATTTTTTTGGATACCTGATGCCTATCAAGTATTTATTCAGGCAAATGAGAGAATCTCTGAGGCGGCTGAGTAGGCCTCTGCGATAGCCTTAAAAATACCTCGCCGCTGCTCTCGCGAATCAATTCGCCGTGATACAAGGGGCCCCACGGTATCAATCAAAACATTTTCCCATAACGCGCCACTTCGCAGGGCCGCTTCAATTGCAAAGCCGAGCTCGACACGATCGCCAACTGGGATGCCGTTGTCCTGTAGAGATGCTTTAGCCAAAGATACACATGTGCTTATCGCGTCAGGTCCCATCGAGAGTTTCCAATGTCCGACTAATGCTTTGCGAAGGAGGGCGCGATCTTCCGCTTTGTGGATGTGCTGGTCGATGGCAGATTCAACGTTCTCAAGACGGCGCTCTGCGTCGCTGGCTGATTTTGGAACGTCTCGCATCTCAGCGACTAATTCAAAATGCAGATTCATTAACCTACGGTTGCATTCCTCAGATTCTGGACCTGGTGCCAGTGTTCGATACTGCTGCAGGATTCCTTCTATGCTGGACACATCAACGGCCGGAGTGCGCGTGCAGGATCGTAGGTTGTAGACAGGATTCGCCCGATGTGAGTGGTCAGGGTTCATGACTGTGAAGGGCCTCGCAAACTAACACCTGTAATTATACCGCGCGCCCAGAAGCTAAACAAAGGCCGATAAAAACGGAGAAATAGGGTGAGTATTTAAAGAGATACTGCCAGGACCACAGCAGGCTACAGACCCCCGAGTAGCGCTTTCCAGGGCTCCGGCTTAAACCCCAGAAGGGCGTGCTTTGGGGTCAGAACGAAAGGACGTTTCACAAGCATTCCGTCGCGGGCGAGGGCGCGTACCGCGTCCTCGCGACTCATCGTTGGTAGTCGCTCCGAGTACCCGCCCTCTCGGTAGCGAGTACCAGAGGAATTAAAGAGAGGCTTGATTCCCCCCTGACGCTCAATCATCTCGACAAGCTCCTGCTCTGAAGGGGGAGATATCGAGATATCAACGGCCTCAAACGAGATGCCATTATCTCGCAGAAACGCGAGGGCTTTTTTGCAGCTTGAGCAGGCTGGGTAGTGATAGATCTTTATCATGAGCGCTTCGAACCCTTTGCCTTCTCAAGCTTTGCTCGACGAGTTGCTGCCCAACCAGACTTAGTTTCTTGTCGTGCCCGGCCGAGCGCGAGGGCATCAGCAGGTACATCGTGAGTGATAACAGATCCTGCCGCGACCAGCGCGCCATCGCCCACGTTTACTGGGGCAACTAAGCATGAGTTACTCCCGATAAATACTCCTTTGCCGATGGAAGTGGTGGCCTTGTTGTAGCCGTCGTAATTACAAGTGATCGTGCCAGCTCCGATATTTGAGTCCTCACCTATCGAGCAATCTCCAAGATACGTTAAGTGAGAAGCCTTTGCGCCATCATAGAGCGTTGCGTTTTTGACCTCGACAAAATTGCCGATCCTTGTTCGAGCGCCGAGCGCTGTTCCGGGGCGGATATTAGCGAATGGACCGACAGTTGCCTCTTCACCGATTGTGGCTTCTTCAACGCGACTACCAAGCTTAATCGTCGTGCGCGATCCAATAGTAGAGTTAATTATGAGTGACGATCCTTCCAAAATGGCTCCTGCCTCAACAACGGTCGACCCTCGCAGTTGTACTTGGGGACCCACGCGCACTCCTGCGTGAAGTGTAACCGAGGAGTCGAGCGAACAGGTGGCGGGATTATCAAATACCACGCCTGTCGCTTGTAGCGCTTCGATGTGGCGACGCTCAAGGACACGGTTTACATACGCAAGATCCGCGAGCGTGTTCACGCCTGCCGCCTCTTGGGGGTCGCCCAGTGGAAATGCGCATACGCTCTGTCCCTCTTTAACCGCCTTTTCGACGATGTCGGTGAGATAGTACTCCTTCTGAGAGTTGTTGTTTTGTAGAGAGTCGATGGCAGGCTTTAAAAAAGATGAGTCTACTGCGTAGACACCCGAGTTGACCTCATTAATGAGGAGCTCTTCAGGATTGCAGTCCTTCGCTTCCGTAATTCGAAGAACTGCGTCGTTGGCGCCACGTATGATACGCCCATACCCGTTCGGAGGAGGGGCTGTGAACGAGAGCATAGTGAGGGTTGATTTCTTGTACGAGTGGTACGCCAAAAAGTGCTTTAGAGTCTCGGGTGTAAAAAGAGGGTGATCTGCATAGGTCAGAATCACCGTTCCGGTGAAGCCCGCTAGAGCTGGCAGGGCGCAGCGCACTGCGTGGCCAGTTCAGAGCTGCTCCGTTTGTACAATTGTTTCGATAGAGTGCGCTCGCGCAGCCGGAGAAGTGGCGAGGTGTCGCTCAAGCAACTCTCGTTTGTGTCCGACTACAACTACGGTCTTAACGGGGGAGAGGTGTGCCAAGCTTTCAAGCGCAAGGTCGATGAGAGCTCCAGAGCGAGTAGTAGCGAGAGCTTTGGGCGAATCTCCACCCAAACGCTTTCCAAGGCCGGCGGCTAAAATAACGCAACAGATCTGTTCCATAGTGCCTCAAAAGCTAGCATGACGGTTGGGGCTTAAAAAGTGCTAAGGGACAGGTGCTGCGTGATAGTCAAAGCAAGCAAGAGGGGATTGAAAAGGCGTTAAATCCCTTTTTAATGGAGCACTTCCTTGCTATTCATAAGGGCTGTAAATGATGCGTCGAAGGAAAGATGACCTATGGCAACAAAGATAAAAGTGGCGAATCCGGTGGTAGAGCTCGATGGCGATGAGATGACCCGCATCATCTGGCAGTTTATCCGAGAAAAGCTGATTCTACCCTTTCTCGACATTGACATTAAATACTACGACCTCTCGGTCCAGAATCGCGATGCAACAGAGGATAAGGTCACCGTTGATTCGGCGGAAGCTATCAAAAAGTACGGAGTTGGAATTAAGTGCGCCACGATTACTCCTGATGAGGCACGAGTCAAAGAATTTAATTTAAAGAAGATGTGGAAGTCCCCGAATGGGACTATTCGCAATATCATCGGGGGCACTGTGTTCCGTGAGCCGATCATCTGCAAAAACATTCCACGATTGGTGCCTGGCTGGACGGAGTCGATAATTATCGGAAGGCACGCGTTTGGAGATCAGTATCGCGCGACCGATTTTAAGGTCCCAGGCAAGGGTCGTCTAACGATGACGTTTACTCCTGCCGATGGGAGTGCTCCGATAGAGCACGAGGTGTTCTCGTTCACCGGCAGTGGTGTTGCGATGGGGATGTATAATCTCGATGAGTCGATCAGGAGCTTCGCCAGAAGCAGCCTGAACTACGGCCTTGCAAAGAAGCTTCCGACGTATTTATCCACAAAGAACACTATTCTTAAGGCGTATGATGGGCGCTTCAAGGATATCTTTCAGGAAGTATACGATTCGGAGTTCAAGACGAAATTTGAGGCTGCGGGAATAGAGTACCAGCACCGCTTGATTGATGACATGGTCGCCTCTGCGATGAAATCAAAGGGCGGATTCGTCTGGGCTTGTAAGAACTATGACGGTGATGTGCAATCGGATTCAGTGGCCCAAGGATTCGGTTCGCTTGGACTTATGACGTCAGTTCTTATGACCGAGGATGGTAAGACCATCGAAGCGGAAGCAGCGCATGGTACGGTTACTCGACACTACCGACTTCACCAACAGGGGAAAGAGACTTCAACGAACCCGATAGCGTCGATCTTTGCGTGGTCGACGGGACTTCGATACCGAGGTCAGTTTGATAACAATCAGGCGCTTGTCAGATTCGCTGACACCCTCGAGGGGGTGTGCGTCGATACTGTAGAGAGCGGGACCATGACTAAAGATCTGGCGATGTGCATTCACGGTGAGGCAACGAAGCGCGAGCATTACGTTACAACCGAGCAGTTTATGGCGAGTGTAGCGGATACCTTGACGCAGCGGTTGTCCCGCCCCTAGCGGCGCAGGGCGGTATTCCTCGGCTTTGACATTTTGCTCGGGTGTTGCTACTCCCAAGTGGCGATATGAGTGACGAACTGAGCCCCGGGCAGGTAAGAGCGAAAAAGCGAGCGCGAGAGACGCAGAGCGACATACAGTCGTGGAACTTGGCCGAGCTTTCCGCGGCGATGTGCGAGGAGCGCAGCATCCAACCACTTCGAAGCTTTGAGCAGCTGGCGCGGATCTATCAACAGGGGATCGATTACTCCATTGATTCACGCGAGGGCAAAGTTAAGATTCTGTGCGCGGCATGGCACGGGGGGGTGATTGAGCGAGGCGCAGATCTTCTTGCGGATGCTATCGCGGGAGACAGCCTCTCATTTTACGCGTTCCAAGCTCATCATGATGCCTCACCACCGCATCCACTTCGCATCACATCAATCCGATTCGATGAGCCGCAGCTCTTAACGTTAGCAAAGAAGAGCGAGTTAGTGCTGGGCGTACATTGCTGTGATACAGCTCCTGGCATTCATCGTGTTTTCATTGGGGGAGGAGCGCAGAGCGATGTACGAGCTAGTTTAATAGATACTCTTCGCGCCCATGACTTTAACGCCGGCCCCGATCAGTTGTTTCCGGGTCATCACCCATCGAATCCGTGTAACCGAGGAAGATCTCCCGGGTTGCAATTAGAGGTATCCCAGACCTATATGGATTGGTTACTTGCGCACCCAGATCACTTTTTTAGGTTGGCCGAAACCGTATCAGCTTTTCTTCTCTCACTACCGATAGGGTGTGGGATAAGAGAACCTCGAAGACAAAAGAGATAGCATCTATCCCACACCGTCTGGCTATCGAATGTGCCTGAGCACTTCAACAGCCACTTTTCCGACCACAATTACGGTGGTCGTTAGAGCCTCGAGCCTCCGAATCTTCATCTCCTCGTCGGAGAGTAGCTGCTCGGGGCTGATGGTGGAGGGGCAGTGATGCCCGACCATGCTCCTCGGTACCGTGTCTCGATGTTTTGAGACCACAGCGCGACTGCTCACGCAGCCCGACACCGATACCGACAACACTACCACTGCTAAAACCCGTTTCATTGAGAAACTCCTTTTCTAGAACCTCGGGTTGTCTCGAGACAGGATCCCCCTATCCCACATCGGTAGTATGCATGGCTGCTGATAAGACGTGAGCTAGTAGAAGGGAGAGGGGGTAACCCATTGAAATAAGCAGAATTAAAGAGGGCTACACGCCAAGGAGCGAGGCTAAGTTTAGATAGCCGAGACAGCGGAAGAACCTTATGAGGATTCTCCCGCTGTGCTCGGCGTAGCGGGGAATCTTTCTTCAATACGGACGCAGCTTGCTTGCGGCCTCCCAATCCATAAAGACCGTGCAATTGGGGTGCAGCGTGAGCACCGATGCGGGGCAATCATCGCCGGGGCGCCCCCTGATCATTCGTTCGAGAGCCGAGGCTTTGTTTTTGCCGGAGGCAAAAAGCACCACGCGCTCCGCCCTCATGATCGTAGCAATCCCAATCGAGTACGCCTCGCGAGGCACCTCGGAGGGATCGGAGAAGTATCTCGAATTCGCCGAGATAGTACTCTCCGAGAGTAGCACACGACGCGTCCAGCTATCCCGGGAAGTGCCGGGCTCGTTGAACGCCACGTGGCCGTTAGTACCGATCCCAGCGAGCTGAAGATCGATGCCACCACAGTCGGTCATCATCTGATCGTACATCGAGATGCAGCCACCAGCGCCAGGCGCGGGCTCCACATTCTCTTTGTTGGGCAGCTGAAGCCTTGAAGTTGAGACTGCGGCTGGCTCTAGTAAACGACTCCGCATGAAATACGCGTACGACTGGGGGTGATCACCATCCAGCCCTACGTACTCGTCCATCGCAAAGTAGTTTACCGTCTGAAGCGCGTTCGCCAGAGCATCATCTCTGCGCGCCCGCTCTATCAAACTGCCGTAGATCCCCTCCATCGTACCGCCCGTGGCGGTCCCGATGTTCATCGGCCGCCTGTCGTGGAAATCAATGATCCGGTTGGCGATATAATCGCTCGCCATCCGGCCGAATTCCTCTGGCGGAACGATGACCAACTTAATCCTGGTCATGTAAACCAACCTCTCTGCCACATCAGTGGCGCGTGAGTACCGGAAAGGGCCCGGACGCCAAGCGGAGAAAAAACAAAAAAACGTATCCACTGTCTCCGCCTACAGACCTCTCAACATAAGAGAAAGCCTGCAGGCGGAGTGGCACGACAATAAGACGAGGCGCACTGTAGCCACCACGCGCAGACTTATGTCGAGCCGCATACTGTCGTATCTGGTGCTCTCAAAAGAGCCCTTACAACACGCTTCTACCCCTATCTACGTTGTGTAGGCGGTATCATACGAGACCGTAGGAATGCAATTGCAGCCTGATTTTCGAACAAATTGATTGCATCGCGACGCTCTCTCTCAATACGGGTCCGACCTTAAAGAGCCTCAAACGCGCCAAATAATCAGAAAGCGACTTATCGGGGTAGGCGCATCAGAGCGACGTGGGGGCTCGCTGGAGAGGAGAGAAGATTGAGAATCGAGGCTCTAGCCGCATCTGAGTTCCATGGGCGAGGGCCTACTATTTTGCGTGTCGGTGCGCCCGTCGCCGGGTCGTTGAAAGACGCTATCGAGCCCACTGCATTGAGCACGATAGACATCGGAATGCCTTGAACAGAAAAGTTTTTCTTCAGCATTTGCTGAGTATCAACTAACACCGGGAAAGATAAATGAAGGCGCTCTTTGAGTGCTTGAGCTGCTGGGATTGTGTCATCGATAGCGACACCAACAACCATGAACCCTCGATCCTGTAACGCGCGATATAGTTGGTCGAGTGAGGGGGCTTCAAGAAGACACTCGCCGCACCACGATGCAAAAAAGTGAACGAGTACTACGGAGCCCCGATAGTCCGAGAGTGACTCGAAAGAGCCGTCTGTAGAGGGTAGCTTTGCATCCAGCTCGCTCACGTGAGCCAGCGGCGGAGAGGCAAAAACAGGCGTCGCAGAGAGCCAGCCCAAAAACGATAAGCTTACTATGCTGAACAATGAGCGGAGAGTTCGCATGAGCTTACGTCACCGCAATGAAACCGGTGTAGTCGCGATTCGCTGAGAGGTCGCTCTGCCGAACGAATCCTTAAGGGTCACAGTCACGCTCTGATTCTTGAATGAATCGCTTGGAAGCGGAACAAATTCTCCGATGTAATGCCCGGGTGCGCGCTCAAGCATCGGAATGCCTTGAGAGGTGGTTCCAAGACTAAAGCTCGCGGTAGTGCCGGGGCTACCAAACGCAACGACGGTGAGGATTTTATTTCCAGCCAGAGTCCCAGATGCTGCATCGTGCGCTGATGCCAAAATAAAGGGAGCGTTCGTGGTGAGAAACTCTGGCCGGCTATCGTTCGAGAGTGGGTCAATTGATTTGTCGACGACGTGACGCGCTAGGTCGGTTATTATTTCATTGTCCAGTCCTTTAAGTGGCTCCAGCACGATATTCGATAACCCTGTAGGCCCCTTGGTGATGCCACGGCTGTCGGAATCTCTGGCGTCAATCTCATAGAGAACTTTTTTAGTGCGCGCTGAGATTAGTTGTAGCTGTATCCCAACGGTAGCGACCGCTTGAACGCCATAGTAGCTCCGGTCCCATGACGTTATCCTTCCATACAAAACTGCGTCACATGATAGAATTTTTGAACAGAGCGTGCCGGCATCAGCCGCAAAAACCTTTGCGAGATCCATCTTCACAGGATTTGTTCCTGCAACGCCGTATCCCGCGTGGATAAGCTCTGCATCAACGAGGGCGGGTGGAATGACATCGAGAGATGCTTTTGACAGCTCCGTTTGTACAAGACCCTGGATGAACTGAGCGGGTGTTTGCTTAAGCTTAGCCGATACTAGTGAAATGTTATCGAGCAGCAGACTCTCATCGACTTCTACAAATCTGCCTCGTTCGTCAACTTGCCCAAATGGCAAGACCGCGATTCGAATCGGCTCGCTCGGATTGAAATTAAGGGTAGGTTTAAAGGAACCAGCACATCCCAGTGCGGTCATCGTTACGAGTATTAGTGGGATTATCCGGAGTATTCGCATGGTGACCTCTTATTATTTTGTGCTCTCATTGGTCGGAATTAATGGTGCGGGTAGCGAAGGAACCCCGCCGGCGCTGATAGCTACAACCTGCACGTTGCCGATAGGCTTGCTGACAGTTGTGCTCGCGTTGAGAGACTCTAGCATCTTTGTGTATGGCCCCTGTTCTTGAGGCGCGCTAAACAAAACGATCTTCGATGCCCTGCACGGCGAGATCTTCTCAGAGCATCCGACATGAAGCTTTGAGAGGTCCTTTGCCACCATCGCGCAACGCAACGTTAGCGTATCGTCTGAGTACGTGGCGCGATCCTGTACTTCGCATAAACCTTGCGAGGGGAGTGTTATTGGCTCTCGATCGGAGCTTCCAAACGCTGACCGTAGCTCAAGAAAAGCGGGCGCTTTCGCACTCGAAGCAACAAGCCCTGAAAATGCTCCGCAATACTTCCCAGGCGAAACTTCCCTGAGAGATGTACGTTGTGTGCCTACGAGTATTGAGGCGAACGAGTGGGGAGTCCCCGAAAGACAGACGGTGTATCGAGAAGAGCTGCTCCACTCTGCGGTCGAGGAGGTGATGCTGACCGCGAGGCCTTCAGGAGCCCCTGAAGCGCCTGTCAGCAATGGAGCAGGAAGCTCATCTGCTATCGCCTTCGCAAATTCTGAAGCGAGCTCCTCATACGCTGCGTCACCACTGTTGTTGACTTGTGAAATTACTCCCTGAACTATCTGGCCCGAGTTAAAGAGAAGGCCGCCTTTTTCTGATTGAGTATGCTCGACGCGAACAAGCTCATTATTAGACCGAT
This sequence comes from Pseudomonadota bacterium, assembly GCA_900299055.1. Classification (GTDB taxonomy): domain Bacteria; phylum Bdellovibrionota_C; class UBA2361; order UBA2361; family OMII01; genus OMII01. Next base: position 13,140 of record OMII01000050.1, read on the forward strand.
CCGTTACGGCAACCGCGCCAGACAATGTGTTGTAGTAACCCGCCAGAAAATTGCGCTTAGTGAATGAGTCGAGTGTTAAAGTTGCAAATGCTTCGACGAGGTGTTGAGAGCCGAGCTTGCCTCGCTCTGGACAGCGTGGAGATGAGCAGATGGAGGCCACCACTCGATCGTCCGCAACAACAAAATTTCGGTTTCTGAGTTCTGCTATCAGCTCTTTCCGAACAAGATCGATGCGCTCCTTAGGTATATCGATTGCATAATCGGCGGGAAGAACCGCCACATGAATGGGAAGAGAGGCGTCTTTAGCGAGCTTCGAGTGAACTGTTGGGCCGCATCCCTGCGAAAAAAAAGCAATGCTAGCAATGCCGATGATCGCACGAGTCTTTGTCAGGAGAGCCTTCGGTGAGTGGTGTTTCATAGATCCTGCTACACTCCATTTTTTAGCTATTCGAGGCCTCTCGAATCTCATACTCATCGAACCTGGATGGAGCCTTGAACTCCCTTCGGCGCACTCTTAATTCCGAAAATCGTGTAGACATAGGTGCCGGGGTCGTGAAAGCACGTAGTGGCAAAATCTTTTGGCGGAATAGGCCGTATCGAATGGACGTTGCCATCTTCTTCAATTTTAAGATTTTCACTCGCACAGTGCGTTGCGTTTTTTCCGAAAGCCAAAGATAGTGTAATTAACGATTCAGAGGAATTGTTGAGGAAAAAAGCGATCCGATCTTCTTTCCGCATCGTAAGGACTTTAGGCTCGATGCCAAGATCTGAGATAGTAATGATCTTGTTGTTGCTCTCAGCGGGCGATAGAGCAGAGGGGCCTTCATCAGCCCGAGCCGATGAGCAGAGCAAGAAAGACAACGAAAGAGCAGTGCGATACGCGAATTTCTTCATGCGCGAAATCTATCGTGGAGCCTGGGTAAGAGCAATTAAGAAATAAGGGTTATCGAGCCGATTGTTGCGAGTCGCATGATATTCGAGGGGCGCATCCAGAGGCAGTAACGCGAAGCAGTGTTGGGGCGGCGCGAGAGGCGTTTTCTCGCGACAAAACTTGAAAACGCTCGGGGTCGAACGATGGAGCCAGCCCCGAAAAGCCGCCTGTAGGAAGAGTGAACGTTACTCGGGCATCTGACCCAATCTTACGAGGGATCTCAGTGGTAATCATACAGGCACTATCAGCTAGAGATGGCCGTGTGGGCGAGATCGCAACCCGAATCGGTGCGGGCGAGGGGCCTGTCAGAATGAGGGGCTCTTGATCTGGTGCTGCGCCGATTGAAATCGCGGTATTCGCTAATCTGATGGCGATGCTCTTATCGGGAGATACAAGTACTTCTGAAGTGAAGCTGGAGAGTTCCGCTAGTCGGCGCATAAAAGATTCTTCGTCCCACGACGAATATAGATGTGGCGAGATGACTACCCAGCGAAGTCCGCAGATTCGAGCGAGGTATTCAAACGACTCCTTGCTTGGAAACGAGTGTGTGACACGCGCAAGCTCACTTTGAAGCTTTGTGCGCTGACCACTATAGCCGTTAACAAGAGTTATCGAAGAATCGAGTGCCCACTGCGAGTACTGGGAACTTACGATCGCTAAGTCAGACCAACTTCTGATTTCTCGTCCCTCAGATTTGCCACCGAAAGGAAGCGCAAGAACTGCATCGCCTCGGGTACCTTTCTTAGACGCGATATCAAATGCCATTGGAGTAGCTGAAATGCTATCGAGAGGGATAGCAGATATTGAGTTCTCGGCTAGTGTGATTCCTGTAAGGAGAGCAATGAGTGCGTTTGTTAACCGTGGTCGCGAGGCCGTTAAACGAAGGCACCCATACACTCCGCCAAGAATAAGTCCAAGAATTGCCACACTACCGAATCGACCTACCGCGCGAATCGAGCCTAGTCCTGGAGCAACAGCGTATAGAACGCCAAAAGGAGCGAAGGTCGGTTCATGTTTTGTTGAGTCGCCACCAGGACCAAATGACAGAGTAAAAAATAAACAAGCGAGGGCAGCAAAAATGCCGATCGAGGAGCGCCCTGACAGTGATAGCCAGAAGGCAAAGAGAAGGAGCAGCCAAGAAGAAGTGCACACGAGGTACTCTGAAAACATCGAAACGTCGATGATTGATGAGGAGATACAAAGCGCTATGACTGCTAATGCAGAGCACGCAGTAATCAATCGGGATTGCTGCCAGGCTGCAATACAAGCCGTTACGAGGGCGAGAGCAAGAATGACGTATCCAGGACAGAGAAACGCTTCGCTATGTGAGAGCACGGCACTCTGTCCATATATTTCGTTAAGGGGAGAGAATGAGAAATACGAGAGCCCGCTCGCAGCAAAGGCGGCCGCTTCGTATGGCCCACGCTCACCGAAATAAGCCTGAACTGCTAGATAGTAGCGGAGCGCATATATGATAGGAGACGCACCAAGTGCGGCAAGCAGGAGTGTTCTAAGCGCTTTACGCTGAGACATTTGGCTCCCCAAGAAATGAAGCAGCCATATAAGTGCAAGACCAAGAGTCGCGAAGATGGCGTAGTAGACAGCGGAGTAGAATGCTCCGCTAACGTAGAGTCCCGCATAGAGCCAGCGCCGAGAAGTTGAGCGCTTATCTACAGGCGAGCTAAGTACGGTGCTCCACGCGAGCGGGATCCAAAAAAAGAAAAGTAGTTGGGGGTGCCCAGCGTTTCCGATGAAGTAAGAGGAATTAGCAACCATCAGGCCAGCCGCAAACGCTCCTATAGGACGAAAGCCTAGCGTACTAGCTAGAAGTGAAGAGCTTGCACCATTGAGCGCAATAGCGCAGATGAGTACTACATTGTATGCAAGCGCAACTGAGATTCCGAAAAATGTAAGAAGCGAAACGAGAAGCGAGGGGAGGAGAAACGAGTCACTCCAGGCGCGAGATAGCGGATATGGGTACATGGAATTGGTCTCAAAGTGCAGAGCCTGCCACGGATCTGCCACGAAGAGTTTGACGAGCCACACGTAGAGCCCGCCGTCGCCAAAAGAGCCACCTAGAAAACGAGTGTCCCCGTATGTGAGGATCAGTGGATGCAACCACAGAAAAACAACGATGCTCGCCAGACCCGAGAGGAGAGAGGTGTAAGAGTTGACGACGCTTCTCATGGAGCCAGGTATAGCAAGAAAGTGCCCTAAACTAAATGTAGCAACATACAACCCGGCGCTGCCGTAAAGGCCATACGCGCCTTGGATAGATGCGAGATTGGGACTAGGCTGCCTTCATAGTCTCGTGGAGCGCCAGCCTCTCATTGAGCGCCAGGGCCCACGGTGTACTGCCTCGAATTAAATCAGAGGGCCTGCCTTCAAAAATTACCGATCCGCCAGCGGCACCGGGTCCAGGGCCAAGCTCTACTACCCAATCCGACTGTGAGATCGTATCGGCATCATGCTCTATGACCAGGACAGAATGTCCTTGCTGCACAAGCGCATGGAGCGCCTTGAGTAGTAGCGAGACATCGAGGCGGTGCAGTCCCGTCGTAGGTTCATCGAGTACATATATCGTATGTCCTTTTCTCGATACGTGAAGCTCTGATACGAGCTTAAGCCGCTGACTCTCTCCACCCGAGAGGGTAGAAGAAGGTTGACCTAAGGTTATATATCCGAGCCCGAGTTCACACGCGATAGCGCACACCTGGTGGATCTTTCTGTGATTGATGAAGATCGCGCGGGCCTCTTCAAAAGTAAGCTTAAGCACTTCGCTAACAGAGAGATCTCGGAAACGAACCGACTCAGCCTCAGGCGTAAAGCGGCTGCCGTTGCACGTCTCACACAGCACTTTAGCTTCTGCGAGAAAGCTCATCTCAAGCGTAAGCTCCCCCTGCCCCTTGCACACAGGGCAACGCCCCTTGCCTGTATTGTGAGAAAAGAAACTAGGGCCCCATCCACGCGACTTGCTCTCGAGCGTCTCTGCAAAGATCTTGCGGATTTCATCCCAAACGCCAAGATATGAAGCCGGCGTAGACCGAGAAGTTTTTCCGATGGGCTGCTGATCAACGACAAGTAGGCGCTCAATTGGAAGAGTGCTCTCTACGGATGAGCCTTTAGATCCCTTTCCCGCGGAGCGTCGAGGTTCATCCAGAGCTTCCACAATGACTCCGTGTACGAGAGAACTTTTACCGGCCCCAGATACGCCAGCGATAGTAACAAGGCTCTTGAGCGGGATGTCGAGTGAAATATTGCGAAGGTTGTTGATTGTGGCGTTTCGAATCGAGATTCGCGGATGCTCTGGAGAGTTGTCTTGACGCGTCTCGTCGCGAATCACAATCGGTGTCGAGAGTGCGTGCCCAGTTGCAGAGCGAGGAGCGGTACTGGCGTCACGAACGCTTCCTTCAAATACGATCTCGCCACCGCGCGTGCCAGCTCCTGGACCAACATCAATAATGTGGTCAGAGGCCAAAATGTTGTCGATCTCATGTTCAATTTGAATAACGGTGTTGCCGCGATCTTTGAGTTCACGAAGCTTGGAAAGAAGGCGCTTATTGTCATACGGATGAAGGCCAGCACTTGGCTCGTCGAAGATATAGGTAACGCCCGTAAGCGGTGAGCCCATCGCCGTGGCGAGCCGAAGTCGTTGCAGCTCTCCGTTTGAGAGCGTGGCGCACTCTCGGTTGAGCGATAGATGCTCTAAGCCGAGTGCGACAAGGGTGTTGAGGCGACCCGCAAGCTCTCGAGAGATAGGCTCAACGATCTCTCGTGTTGAACTATCATCGAGCAACCTTGCGATTTCTTGTTGAAGTTGCGGTGCCGAGAACGTTGTGAGTTCGTGAATGTTGCGGTCGAAGAGGCGAATATTGCGTCCAATCTCATCCAATCGGCTACCACTGCACGTTGAACATTGCTTTCCTTTTACGGTTCCGTATCCGTCACAGGAGGGGCATCTTCCACGACGAGAATTAAAAGACAGATCTTCCGGGTCTGGCTTAAAGAATCCTCGCTGGCATACTTGGCACGTGCGTTGTGAGCTGAAAACGCGCTCACTGTCTGCGCTCACGACAAGAACGGTCCCACCGCCGATAGCGAGTGCCTGAGAGACTCCCTCTACGATAAGATCCGGGGTCATATTTTTAACATGAAAGCGCGCGGTAACGTATTCAATGCTGTGCGCTTTCGTCTTCTGAAGCCCCTGCTCCGAAAATTTGCTGGGGGGCGAAAATACTCCATCAACACGAACCTCAGCGATTTCTGTTTCGAGGGCTCGTTCAAAGACGGCGCGATGATGGCCCTTTTTTAGATTAATCACCGGAGCCAGTAATCGAATAACTCCTGTGTAGTTGTTTTTGATGTATGAGGAGATCTGCTCGGCAGAAAGGGGCGATACTGACTGTTCCGGGTGATCTGGGCAGAACTGAACTCCTACCTTAGCGTAGAGTAGGCGAAGGAAGTTATAGACCTCACTCATGGTGGCGACGGTCGAGAGTGCGGAAGGTTGAAACGTGTGTTGATACACACAAATTGTAGGCTGCAGGTTCTTGATGTCGTCGATATGGGGCTTCTTGAGCTCCTTGATGAACTGACGCGCGTAGGGAGAGAGACAGTCGAGATACCGTCGCTGACCCTCGGCATAGAGAATGTCCTTTGCGATCGTTGATTTTCCGGAGCCAGAAACTCCTGTAAGGGTGATAAGGCTCTGAAGAGGAAGCTTAAGGGAGATGTTTTTTAGGTTGTGTTCTTTGGCGCCTGCTATCTCAATGGCATTTGCGCGCGCATGGGGAGTTGGAAGTGGAGCTGAGGCCCGACCTCGAGACTTTTTACGCGTCGGCGAGCCATAGAGTCGAACAAAATCGGATAGGTAGCGCGCAGTGAGACTCGCGGTACCTTGAGCGACCTGATCGATAAATGTTTGGGGCGTTCCTTCGAGTACAACCGCACCCCCCTTATTTCCTCCCTCAGGCCCAAGATCGATAATCCAATCAGCCGAGGCGATGAGGCGCAGGTTGTGCTCCACACACAAAATAGAGTGGCCTTGGTCGCGTAGAAAGATGAACAAAGAGATGAGTTTCTCAACATCGCGGGCGTGGAGCCCCGTTGTTGGTTCATCAAACAAAAAGAGCGATTTTCCACGACCACCCTCAACGATGTGAGGAACGAGCTTCAGTCGCTGAGCTTCTCCTCCAGAGAGTTCGCTTAGAGGATGGCCTAGCGTAATATGTCCGAGACCTAACTGACAAAGAACTCGACACACAGTGGAGATAAAGAGCTCATGGGCGAAAAACTCGCCACACGCTGCAACAGTCATGCTTAAGATGTCATGCGCGTTATGCTCTTTATACGTAACTTCAAGCACCGGCGCTTGGAAGCGCATTCCTAGGCACGTCTCACACTGGATGAATACATCACTAAGAAA
>OMII01000051.1 GCA_900299055.1 Pseudomonadota bacterium
CACCTATATTTTAATAGGAACCTCGCATCAGTTTAGTCGACAAATGTTTCACCTCTCAGCAAAAGATTTTGAGTCTCCTCTCGGGGTAGTGCCCTGTGACGCAAACTTTGTGGCTCGACTTGTAGCACGGCTTGGGCAAGAGCGTGCCTTTCGAGATGAGCATCTTCATCGCCGTGAGCATTCGCTTGAACTACAGCTACCCTTTATCTCTCGAGTTAAGCCAGGGGCTCAGATCGTGCCGATTCTTGTGGGCAGTTTTCATGAAGCGATTGAGCAGGGTAGAGAGCTTGATCGCTTTGATGAGTACGTGTCGTTTGTCGGTGCGTGTGCTGAGGTAATTCACCAGGAGCGGCAAGATGGAAGGAGAGTGTGTTTTATCGCAGGCGTGGATATGGCGCATGTTGGACGTCACTTTGGAGACGAGCGCGCCTTGACGCCGCAGGTTATGGAGAGTGTCGCCGAGCGAGATAGCCGCTACCTCGAAGCGATAAAACAGCACGATTTGAAGGCCCTCTTCGAGCATATCGCTGAGGATAACGATGCGCGCCGCATTTGTGGCTTTCCTACCATGTATACAGTTCTTGATATCCTCCACAAGCTCGGGGACCGCGTTCGTTGCGAGGTCTCATACTACGACCAGGCGGTTGACTTTAAGAGTGAATGCGCAGTGACGTATGCTGGGCTTGCATTGGCGTAGCGCCGTCAAGCACAGACAGCTTTCTCGTGCGTTGACTTGAGCATTATCAGAGAGCAGCGCGAGTTGGAATCTCTATTGTCGTAAGAGGATGACCTACACGCTCACAAAATCGTCGCATATCACCAACTCGTAAAACGAGGGATGCGGTGTTGATGAGTGGATGATTCTGCATATCATCCTCGTCGTTAAGCGAGCAGTCGAGATAGCCCCGAACTCTTCCCAGCGTGTCGTTCATCAATCCAAAGAGGCAAACAGAGCCTGGAGTGAGTTTGAGCATTGAGAACATATCCTCGGGCGAAGCGAAGGTGAGCCCTTTAATTCCTAGGCTCTGCCCGAGACGCTTTAAATCAACACGACTCTCTGCTCTAACGCAGACGAGAATATAGTGAGTACGCTTTTCATCTCGCAGAAAGAGGTTCTTGGTGTCTGCTCCTGGAAGCTTCTCTGGTAACAGGGTGACGTCCGCCGTGGAAAATACCGCGGGGTGTGTAAAGTGCTGGTATGAAATCTCGAGCTCATCGAGGACTGCGCGTAGGTGTGAATCAAAGTGCGTCATGGGTGCAGAACTTACCCTAAATGGAGACCCAGCACACGCCAGCTAGTACGTAGTGAAATCATGGATTTATATCCGTAATGCCGATTGCTTTCAGGGTGTTACGACGGGTGTTTGTTTTGGACTGAAGCATATCTCATCTGTCGGGAGATAAGGGTGCATAGGTTCCGATAGAGACGGTTTACAGAGAGATGGATGTACAATGGATAATAACGAAGTGAAGCCTGCAAATTTTTTCGAGAAGTTTGGATGTGAAGTTCAATTCGGCGAGGTCGAGGTAGGAACAACATATCCTCTTTATGGAATGATTACGAAGATCATCGATGACACGCCAGGACACGTGGTTGTCGAGATTAACTTCTCCATCACGGCCACGATGACGATTCCAGACCAAGCCAAGGTAGAGCTCCTCAAGGAGCGAGCATTTGAGCCAGGTATATTCGTATCGACGGTGACCCTCAAGGAGCCGAAAATAGAGGTCGATTGCAGCACTGTTGTATTCGGCAAGAGACAGGGGTTTGCGGCGTAGAGAATCCAGTACCGAAAAACTAAGAGAGGCACTCAGAGGAGAGACTGAGTGCCTCTCTTTTTTTGCCTACCTTCCGCTGCTCTGCCTTGGTGGCTTCAGGCCCCAGCCTCTTTAATCCTTGAATGACGTAAAAAACCGTTCTTATGATTGACCTTGCCGTGAGGGGCTCGTAACCTGCGGAGTGCCTAGGAGCGGGGGCTTGGGCCCGTGCGTAGCGATAGGATATATGACGGAAAGGGCAGAGAAGCAGGAATCTCAGGAGTCTTCGGCAGCAGTAACTGAAAAGCCATCTGTGTGGGCCGAGTTTGTCTCGTTTTGTAAGACACTGGTCGTTATCTTTGCGATAGCTTTCTCTCTGCGAGTAACGGTAGTGGAGCCTTTTAAGATCCCCTCAGGCTCAATGATCCCAACCCTTCAGATCGGTGACTTCATTCTAGTGTTAAAGTTTTGGTACGGCCTGCGGATGCCCTTTGTGACTGATTCTGTGGCGACATGGAATGAGCCAAAAAGAACCGATGTAGTTGTGTTCACGAGGCCGGACGATCCGAGCACCCCAGATGAGGATGATTCAGCTATTCACATTATTAAACGTGTGATCGGGCTGCCGGGTGAGACTGTCGAAGTTCGCGAAGCGCAGGTGATAATTAACGGAGTACCACTCGAGGAGCCATATGCTCAGTGGACGGCGGGTGGAAAGTTGGATGGAAACTTTGGCCCTGTTGTCATACCAGCGGGCAAGGTGCTCCTTCTTGGCGACAATCGGGATAATTCGAAAGACTCACGTTTCTGGACGGATCCCTTTCTTGATATGAAGCGAATTAAGGGACGTGCTGTGGTAGTCTTCTGGTCATGGGATAGCCTGTCGCGAATTTTTACACGCATTCGATGAGCGGTCTCTGGTATCACTTTCCTCACGCGGTTGTTTGCAGGGCCTCTGGCAAAGATGCTCGTCGCTATCTAAACAACCGCCTTTCAAATGACCTCCGCACACTTTCGCATCCGGAATCTACCATTGCAGCGGCGCTGACCGCGCAGGGCAAAGTGCAGGGCCTCTATACCGTTTTTGTTACCAAGGATGATGCGTTTTTGTTGGTGTGTGATGGAGGTGCTCGTCAGGCACTTTTTGCAGCACTTGGGAAATTTATCGTCGCGGACCGAGTGTCTTTAGAGGATCTCTCAAGCTCGTGGATTCTTATTCACACCCTTGCACGAGAGGATCAAGTTGACGCCCTAGTCCGGGAATTCGAGCCTGGTTCGGTTTTTATACGACGCTGCCAACGGCTTGCTGGCGGAGGATGCGATATTCTGATCAGCACAAAGTGCCCTGAAGAATCATTGCGAGTCATAGAGACTCGACTCGGCTCTCCTCTGTCTACTGAGGAATACCGCTTTCAGCGGATCTCACGCGGTCGACCATCGTTCCCCGAGGAGATACACGAGGGAGTCATTCTAACAGAATGTGGAATGCGAGACGCGGTGTCGTTTGCGAAGGGATGTTATGTTGGGCAAGAGGTGATTGAGCGTAGCGACGCGATAGGTAAGCTACCTCGAACCCTTGAGCGAGTTGCGTTTTCGGGTGTTCAGATCCCCGAAGGCGCCTCCATAGTGAACGCCCACGGGGAGTCGATCGGTAAGGTTGTTTCGGTAGCTCTCGATGATAAAAACTCGACTGCGTGCGCGTTTGCTATGTTGCGTACGGGAGTTTACAGTGTGGGAGATTCGATCCAGTGTGAGGGTGTTCAGGGACGCGTTCAAGGATTGTGATACAGGAGTGACGAATGGAAAGCGGACTTTCAAAACCAGAGGTAATTGATTTCCTTGTTCGTAGCCAAGCTCTTAAGTTCGGTGACTTTACACTTAAGTCGGGGCGCAAGGCTCCCTATTTCATCAACACTGGGTGTTTCGATGATGGCGACAAGATAGCGAAGCTATCGCACTTTTATGCTCGTCAGATTGTGGCATCTGGTCTTGGCCGCGCTGATGTGGTTTTTGGGCCAGCATACAAAGGGATTCCTCTCTGCGTCTCGACCGCAATGACGCTCGCAAGTCACTACAATACTCCGATGAGTTTCTGCTTTAACCGTAAAGAGGCGAAGACTCGTGGAGAGGGCGGGGAGTATGTAGGAAAGCCCCTTGTTGCAGGCATGAAGGTTGTACTTGTTGAGGACGTTGTAACCGCGGGTACAACATTGCATGAGGTGATACCAGTTCTTCGAGAGAAGGTAGGAGTTGAGATTGCCGGCGTCATTATCCTTGTTGATCGAGATGAGAAATCTACCGGCACTGTATCTGCAGTGAAGCAAGCAGAATCTGAACTGGATATTACGATCACCTCTATCGTAAACATTCACGACATCATCTCGTATCTGTCGAAAGACAATTCCTCGGGATTTGTCATTAATGAGGAGCTCATGACTCGTATCAAGTCGTATCGAGCGGAGTTTGGAGCATCATGATCCATCGATTGATCGCACTCATTGCCATTCTTCTGCTGATCGCCGCACCATCAGCGCGCGCTGACGAGCGTAAGGACGCCCTCGACAAGCAGTCGTACGATCTATATCAGCAAGTGTTTAGTCCGTTTTGCCCGGGTCGCTCGCTGAACGATTGTCCAAGCAGCAAGGCTCATGAGCTTAAGCTTGAGATGCGAGCGCAGCTTGAAAGCGGCGTGCCTCCGCAGGCGATTCTCGAGGGTGTATTTGCTAAGTTCGGCGAAAAGTACCGAGCTATCCCTGCCTATCAGGGATTTGGGAAGTTGGTGTGGTGGGTGCCTTTGGGCTTCGTTGTGCTTGGATTGCTTGCTGCCTGTTTTCTCGTGGTGCGTCGTGGAGCACGTAGTCAGCAGAAGAAAAATTCAACCCCGGTAACTACTGCCCCCGAGCACCTCTCCGCTGATATCCAGGCTCAAATTGCCCGAGAGCTATCGGAATTGGAATAAGCTGCAGGAGGATTTCCGAGTCAACGTGGTTGCTAGAAAACCACAGGACGTTGCTTCGTATTGGTTTCGAGGCGTGGATTGGGAGTTATTCGGAAGCAATATACGCCGCGGAGCTACGAAACAGGTTAATGACCTGAAAACATGAAGCTTCTGCTGGTGTCATGAATTTGCTTAGCGCGGGCAGAAGCGGCACCATCTGAGTGGGGCAGAGCCGGGTGCTCTCAAAGCATCATCTTACAAGAATACAGAGGCTGTGAACCGCAGTGCCACATCAAGGATGAGTGGCGAGCAAGGAGCGACATGATCAGGGATAGATCAATTGAGTACACGTGTGAAGGTTATCAATCCTTCATAGCAACCACCGGATTTCTACGTTTTATCAAGCAAGGGGCGATCGCGGTAGTAGCTGCGCTCGTTGTTAAAGAGATCGCACTCGAGAGCTTCTATATCCCGTCAAGCTCAATGACACCTACCTTGCGAGTTGATGACTGTATCATCGTTCCTAAGCTTGCGTACGGACTTCACGTGCCATTTTCTCACGAGACTATTTTGTCGTGGTCTAGCCCACCACGCGGAGAGGTAGTTGTCTTCAATCGAGAAGATGATCCGATGACAGGAGTCAATGAGAGCCTTCGTACGATGGTGAAGCGAGTTATTGGATTGCCAGGAGATCGAATTGTCATTCGCGGAGCCGAGGTGTACGTCAACGATAAGAGGATGGCAGAGCCCTACGCTCGATGGAAGCATGGCGGAGTAGCCGACGAGCGAATCTTTACAGTGCCTGAGGGCGCGCTCTTTATGCTGGGCGATAACCGAGATGAGTCGTATGACTCTCGATTTTGGACCCAGCCTTTTGTGCCGACCGGACGAGTGGTAGGGCCGGTTGCCGCGGTCTACTGGTCCCAGAACTCTGCGCGAGGCTAATCATCAGCCAAAAACAATGCTTAGTTCGCAGTCTTCCATGACGAGTCTGTTCGGTTGACTTGCCTGTGGCAAGTTCCTACGATGCGGCCCATATGTCGGGTGATTTCAGTGTCAGAAAGAAGAAGATGGCAGCGTTCTGTGCGCTGACAAAACCTCGCATTCTGATGATGGTAGTTATAATGAGCGCTGCCGGGTATTTTCTCGGTGCGAAGAGTATTGAGCCATTTGGTGTGTTTTTCGCCATGCTCTTGGGGACTGCGCTTAGTTCTGGCGGAGCGGCAGTCCTTAACAACTATATGGAGCGAGACTGCGATACGCGGATGACCCGCACGCAAACGCGCCCGATACCGCTTGGAATTGTCACGCCAAACGAGGCACTTCTGTTTGGCCTGTTGTTGTCGTTACTGGGTGTTGTTCTCTTGGCCTGCCTTGTTAATCCGCTGAGTGGATTTCTCTCTCTCCTGACAGTGTTTCTTTACGTGCTTGTGTATACCCCGCTTAAGCGCATCTCGTGGTGGAACACGGTCGTAGGAGCAATTCCTGGTGCGCTACCTCCAATGGGAGGCTGGGCGTCGGCAACAAACGAGCTTGATGCAGGAGCGTGGATACTGTTTCTGATACTTTTTGTGTGGCAGCACCCTCATTTTTACGCGATTGCTTGGATGTACAAAGAGGACTACGCCCGCGGTGGATTTAAGATGTTACCAGTGGTGCACCCTGATGGCATTCGTACGTTTCGGCAGACACTCGGCTTTTCAATTGTCATGATCCCTGTATCTCTCTTGCCGTACTTCTACGGAATCGCTGGAGAGGTTTATGCTATTGGAGTGACTGCCTTGGGGATATGGATGCTAGCGCAGAGTGTAAAAGTTTGGCGCACTCACACGGTCGCCGACGCGCGTACGCTTTTGAAGGTCTCTGTCATCTATCTGCCACTCTTTTTTGCGCTCTTGTTGTGCGACAGCTCGTTGTAAGGCGTTGCTAGTAGTCGCACTTGAGTGGCCTAGAGTCGCGCTCTCTTAGGCTCGTATCAGCTCGATCGAGTGCTAGTTTCTAGACTGCCATTCCTCCTCACACAGCGGACCTGCTCGAACTTATCCACTCTCGCTGAAGTTCTGCACTTCTTATTGACCTTACGTAGCTGCGGTCCAGCGCACAAAGTGCTCACACATCTACGAGATCTACCCAGATATAGATGCTCTCACTGCTCGGCCCGGCAAGCAGAGTGCGAAATCCGTTCCATCCATCAGGTGCTCACGCGGATCGGTCGTTTGTAATACTGAGAGGTTAGTGAGCCTTTCTTCCAATCTGTCTCGTTTTGATAGGTGCTGACGAGACACATTCCCATTTCTTAGCTCAGCGTATGCAGTCTTGATACATTTCGCTTATCGGAGCCTGCACAAAACAAAAGAGGCTCTGAAAAATATTTATTTTCTGCGTAATGGTATGGACCCACTCGAGCAGCCGAAGCACACCACTGATAGTAAGCCACAAGGGCAGATCGTCGACCTAAACGGAAACGTCGGACCGTGGGGCCAGAGCTCGCAGATTCCACTCAACCCACTTTCGATTGTTGTGGGCTCAAAACTGCGGTTACACGACCCAGACCTCCATGGACTTGAGGTTCGGGTGGAGGAGGTTCTTGGAACGACGGTTAACTACGATGGTCAGCGATATTACATAACCGACTACGCGGTAATTGGGGCGCAGACGCCAGAGGCCTCGAGTTTGTCAGACAATGATGGAAATATTCGACTGCGCATCCGCTGTTGTGCTGAAGAGAGTGGTGCTCTTGATACGACGATCTTCCAAGCGCAGCATTTGCAGCAGGCAGCGACGCCCGTCTTCACCAGCCTAGCATCTTCAGAAGGGCTGGCCTCGCTCGTCAGCGCTCGTGGCAGGCGAGAGTATGGATTCGAGCGTATCGACGACGTGCACGATATTTATCGCGGCGAGCGCACGGTAATAGGTGAGCAGGGTCTGGTTACCACACATATCATTGAGACCCTTGATTACAGTCGAATGCAACCTGATGGCAAGGGCGACTACTACTCTCAGTGGGCACTGGTAGAGCACAACCCTGAGACACACGACATGATAACTCTTTTCGGATGGTCAATAGCTCCTGAGTCGATAGAGCGACTAGAGAGCTAATGGCTGTTGAAATGAAGAACGCGAAAAAAGGCGCAAAAAAGCGAGGAACGTATGTTGAATGAAGATAGTGGAGCCCTAGACCTTACTAATCACGAGATTGCACGCGGTGCGACAGCTGACTCAGGAGTGGAGTCAGCTACTAATTCAAGTGATGTTGGAGTGCTTTCGAGACTAGCCGATAATGTTACGCTTCGAAAAGCAGTGGCTGCGCTCTCGACCTTTATCGCCGGCGCTGGCGTGAGCTCGACTCTTACTGGGTGCGGACCTGAAGAGCCCTACAAGATGCGGTCAGCAGTCTCGAGAATGCTCGAAAAGGAGGCTAAATTTTCAACCCTCGCGGTGGACGCTAAAGTAGCTGTATCAGACACGCCAGAGCTCCTAGCGCAACGTGAGTTGCTAATGAAGGCCATCGATGGAGTAATCCCATCAGCGCGAGAGCTGGTTACAACATTTGAAGCTGATGGCAAGCTTCACCTAGATTCGCTGGAGCAGTACAAAAAAGAGCTGAAATCCCTCCAAACAGCGCTCGCTAAAGCGACGGGAGAAGAGAGCTTTGCGCCAGTCAAAGTAAAGTTAGAAGAGCTATCAAACAAGGTAGCAGAGTTTCAGCTGGTCACCGCTGCTGATTTTGCTACCTGTAATAGGTCAGCTGGCTACACCAAAGCGCAAGATCTGATGCAGTCCCTTCACGACTGGCACAACGTGCTAGAGCGAGACGTAGGGCGTCTAGCAGCCGGCGTGTACGCGCTCAAGCTGGCAGGGTTCCTTGATACCCTGACCAGAGCTGAGAACCAGCTTAAAATCATCGAGAAAGAGGAATCAATCGCGAAAGCCGAGATTGTTGACCGCGCGGAAGCACGCAAGGAGATCGACGTACTAGCAAAGTATACGACCGCCATAGATAAAATTGAGAAGGATTACGCTTTCGCGTCTGTGCGTGAAGATCTGGGTGATCTGCGGAAGCTCTTGGCTGATATATCCATAAGAGCCCAGGATGGAAAAAGTGAAAAAGCACTCATTAGAGAGGCTATTGAACTCGTCGGGGCACTGCGGGCTGATCTCGAGAGGGAGTTGAAGTACTCAGTCGGGGCGAAAGTGCCAGAGGCGCCTCCTCAGGTCAAAGGTGCGCAAGCCCCTCAGCCTGCTGCAAGTAGTACACCCGCCACTCAGCCTGTTTCTCTGTGGTACCTAGTGATCAATCAGGCGAGACCAGGCGTATCAGGCTACTCGTATGTGCCCAATCAAACGCCAACCTACTCCGATGTGTCACGACTCCGCTCGTCACCGCAGTATGCAGCGTTTGCCAAGACGAGTCAGGATAACCATTCCTTCTTGACCAACCACTTCGAATTATCCTCGCATGGTGCGGGGCCGCTGGGCCGTCCAGCGCCATCGGTGAGTGCAAGTGGAATAAGATCCGGAGGTGGAAGTGTCATATCAAGTCATGGCGCCGACTCTGGCCACGTTGGTGGATTTAACGCCGGACGTTCGTCTTCATCTGGATTCGGAGGATAACACCATGGAACGAGTCAAAGTACGACCCCGCCCGAATTGGGAGCGCGTTTTGGAGTCTCAGGGATGTTTGTATCACAGCCTCGAGGGCCCGTATTGGAGTGAAAATGTAGGCTATAGCTTCTCACAACGCGAGGTTTGTGAGCTTGAAAATGCTACCAACGCGCTCCATGAGATGTGCCTTGAGGCAGCTGACTACGTGATCCGCCACGACCGCCTAGCGCAATTCGGCATTCCAGAGAGATTTCGCGATATGATCGCCGAGTCATGGCGAGCGCAAGGTCCCTCAATATACGGTAGGTTTGACCTTCGATACGACGGCACGTCCGCACCAAAGCTATTTGAGTATAACGCCGACACGCCAACGTCACTACTTGAAGCATCGCGGCTCCAGGCACATTGGAGAGCTGATCTCTTTGAACGAGGGTCCCAGTTCAACTCAATAGAGGAGCGGCTCGTTGCAGCGTGGCGTGTTGTGGCGAAGGAGCATCCAGTCGTTTACTTCTCATCAGTGGCTGGTCACTCTGAAGATATGGGCAACTCAGTGTTCATGCGCGATATGGCTGCGCGTGCCGGCATCGATGCCAGGTTCCTCTTCGTAGAAGAGGTGATCTGGAATCCTGAGAGAATTCAGTTTGAAACCCCACAGGGTGATCAGATCACGACGTGGTTTAAGTTATACCCGTGGGAATGGATCTTTGACGATCAATACGGGCAGTTTCTGAGAGATGGATCGCTGACCTGCATTGAGCCGGCATGGAAGGTTCTGCTAAGTAGTAAAGCGATTCTACCTATCTTGTGGGAGCTTTTCCCTGATCATCCCAACCTTCTGCCGGCATATTTTGAGCCTGACAAAATAGGACCTTCCTATGTAAAAAAGCCGCTCTTTGGGAGGGAAGGGGCCAATATTTCAATCGTGCAGGAGGGGCACGTAGCCTCCTTCGTCGATGGCCCATACGCGAACTATCCGTCGGTATATCAAGCTGTGTGCCCACTGCCTAGGTTTTCGCAGCTGTATACATTGGTCGGATCGTGGGTTGTCGGCGGTAGGTCTGCGGGAATCGGCATTCGGGAGAGTGTCGCCATGATTAGTGAGAATCGAAGCAGATTTCTCCCCCATGTCGTTCAGTAAGATGTGATGCAGTAACAGGAGTTGTCATGCGCAGATGTCGTATTGAGCCACGAGACTCATGGATAGATCGAATCAACCAATCAGGTGTCGTCATGAAGCACGACGGCTCTGGCAAGGTATGGAATGAGCGATGCTGCATCCAAATAACTTTAGCTGAAGCTGAGTCGATATGCACTCAGGCGGAGCTGATCTATGACGAGATTGCAGAGCTGACCGACTATGTGATCGAGCGGTGCCATCTTAGTGACCTCAAACTTACTCGTGAAGAAAAAGGGGTTATCGCCGATTCGTGGGAGATGAGCGACTACCTGCCAACTTTGTTTACACGGGTAGATGGAGTGATTGATGCGACCAACACATTCCAATTCAGGGGTATTGCCAGTGGCCTGACTGATGGGCTGCTTGAGGCTGCGGTGGCCCAGTGGGATTGGTTGCAAGAGAGCTCTGGATGGGCCAGCCAGAGCAATACGATTTCTGAGCGACTTATTGAAGCGTGGCGAGAATATCGACTCACAGACCGTATGATTCATGTCGTGTATGACGCAGCAGACCGATACAGCACAAATCTTGCCGAATATTTGTGGGACTCAGCGCTGTCGGCTGGAGCGCGGGCAGTTCCGGTTGCGCACTCAGACTTACGCGTCGAGCCGGCATCAAAAAAAATCATCGACTGCCAAGGACGCGAGATCGATGTGCTCATTCGGTGCGGCAATTTTTCGCCGACCTCAGACGGAAGTTTGTGGACGCTCACCAGTCACAATGACGTCTGCCTCGTAGAGCCACACTGGAAGCGACTTTGGGAGAATCCAGAGTGGATCTCTCTTTACGCCAAGCAGTTTCGAGGCGATAGCGTGGACGGGAAGCTTCAGGCGCTTCGTCGTTGTGAAAAAAGCGAACTAGTGTGCTCAGTTTGGATAGTAGCAGGCAAAGCATCAGGACTCGGCTTCTCACGAGTCGGTCGTGGAGCAGAGGAGTTTATCCCGCATATGTTGTTAGTTGATTAGTACGTGCAGCACTGCCGAAAGGGGGATGTTCCCAGGTTTGACCGATCTTCGTGTGACGATAGGAGGTGTATGACCAAAGAGAATGAGACTTCGAGGTGTGCCGACAGTATCGCAGAGTGTCTTCACGACGAGCTAAAGTCACTGCTGCATGGGAATGCTTTGAGGGAGGAGGAGAAAGCACGATTAGTCGCGGATTTATTTGAAGTGTTATTTTGTATAGTTGTGAGAGGTGAACATGGGAGAGATTGAAACCGGAACAAAGCCGTCTTTGAACTATGACATCCCGAGTCGGGCGAGTGGGGATATTATTCAACTAGCGATGGGCGTCTCGCGTGCCGAGGTGGCGCTCAGAGCTCTACGAGAAGAGTCTCTCTCGGCTGCCCAGATAGCTCAGCTTACGGAGATTCTCTCTGTGTATAAAGAAAAAGTTCCCAGCTGCGGTGATACGAGTGGTGCGATTCTTTCTGCAACTGCAGAGACTGATGTGGGCCAGGCTATTATGAGTGTGCAGCGAGGAAAGCGACGCTTGATGATAGTAAGCGGTGGGCAGAGTGGTGTTGATCGTGCAGCGCTCGACTGCGCTGCCGACCTCAGGCTGGCTAGTCGCGGATGGTGCCCTGCAGCTCGCTGGGCTGAGGATGGGCCAATCGAGCCGCGATACTCAATGCAGGAATGTGGTAGTGCAGATCCAGCGGTACGCACTGAGTTGAATACAGTTGATTCAGACGCGACGCTTGTTTTGACTAAAGGCAATCCAACTGATGGAACTCCACTAACCGGTGAGCGCGCCGCCTCTCACGGCAAACCAACTCTGGTGTTATCTCTAGAACAAGAGCCAGACCTGGAGGCATTCTGGAATTGGATAGCAGCATACGACATTAGGGTGCTGAATGTAGGCGGACCCCGAGAAAGCTTTGCGCCGGGCGAGGTGTATCGACAAGCACGGGAGGTCCTTGATCTACTACTTGATCCTACGACGCCGAGAAGGAGAGTAGCCATAAGTCAGGTCGAAAACAGTGACTATTCTAGCACTCTCACCGATGACCGAATCGGAGTCTCTCGTCGTTGAAGGGTGATATTTGAGGAGGAGATAGTTATGAGTAGTGCCACGTGTGCGGGCATTTCAGATAACATCCTTGTTGAGATGCTATCGGCATATCGTGGCGGTGAGGTTGAGATTAGTAACTTGCAGTGCGGGGAGAGTATCGAGCGTGGCTTGATTCGGTCGATCTCTGTTTCCGGTGGGGAGATCAGGTTTGATCTGTCGCGTCGCGCCATAAAGGAGTGTGATGGTAGCTGGAGGGCGGAGAGTTTGCAAACTCTCGTGGCTCGACAAGGGCTCTTTAAGATTGCGCACTCAAATTTAGATGCGAGTGCGTGCTTGTTCAGCGTCCGACTTGGCGTGACCATTATGCTGTACCGAAAGGGAGAGAACCCCCTCGATTGGCTGCTCGTCAAGCCAGCTCGAATTGAGCTCGGAGCCGCACATGAAGCAAACAACGGTAGACACCTCTCTGAGCACTCTACTAGCGCAATCAATTCCGAATCCGAGCCTCGGGCTAGATCGCTGCAGGGGTGCGGACGTAATATGAGAGTTTGGGCTGCCCAAAGGTAGTACGATTTCAGAGGATAGCGTCGCGCTGGAGTTTCGCCTTGACACCGATTGATTCCGACATCACTCTGTAGAGATGTTCATACAAATGATCAAGAATAGTAATCGAGCAGTGCTTTGCGCAGCTGCTGCACTCGTTGTTGTAGCGAGCCCTGCTCTGGCACAAAACCTAGGAACGTTTGCTCTTCCAGCTGCCGGCGTGGATATCGCGATAGCTCGCTCGGGAGCAGCCGTTGCAACGATTTCTGGCTCTGGCCTTTTGTGGGTTCAAGATTCAACGGAGACGGGAAGAACGATTACGTTGGATCCGAATGATTACTC
The DNA here is from genome assembly GCA_900299055.1 of Pseudomonadota bacterium. Classification (GTDB taxonomy): domain Bacteria; phylum Bdellovibrionota_C; class UBA2361; order UBA2361; family OMII01; genus OMII01. Next base: position 13,377 of record OMII01000051.1, read on the forward strand.
TGTGGTGCTGACACGAGACGGTTCTATCGCTCGATTGCAGAGTGCAACATCTAAGAGTATGTACGAGGTGCAGCTGGCCTCGGATCTGGTCTCTTTGAGGAGCTACTCGGCAGACACCACGGTACTTGCTGTCACTCCCGATGAAAAAACGATACTAACTGGCCTTGTCGACAACACGCTCCTTGTTACAACTGCGGAATTGTACGTAGATCTTGGCACTGTGGCGCTCGAAGGGGTGCCCCGAGCAGTGGTAATCTCTCCAAACAGCAAGTTCGCCTTCGTAGCGACAGGAGTAGCGGGCAATAAGCTCGTTAAAATTAATATCTCAAAGCGCACGATAGTTCAGAAGATGAGGTCCGCAGGGGCCATTTCCAGACTAGCGATCGCTCCTAATGGAGCTTTCATTTATGCCACAGTGTCTCGCACGCTCAGTGACGGTTCAACGCGCCACACTCTTGAAGTATTTGACGTCGCACGTGGTTCTCGAGTCCAGTCACGTAAGATTCAGGTGGCGGGCGGCCAACCGACGACCTTCGATATTGAAGCATCTAAGTCGAGTATTTATCTGTCCTCAACGCAGCCATTAGTCGTCGGTTCGCGTGAGGCTGGTGTTATCCGGTTTCCTCTCAGTACGTCGACTCTTGGCTCCCCAAAAGTATTTGCCAATCCAGCGACTGGAGCGGGCGCACTAGCGATCAACCTTACGACGAAGAAACTTGGTGTCGTTAATACAGCTTCACCAAGTGTTACGTTTGTAAAGATTCCGTAGTACGAGCTACTCTTCAGCTGAGGCGATGCTTACGTAACATAAAGGAGACTCCCCTCCTGACGAAGAGCTCGCGTAATCATGATCCGGCAGAGCTTTCTACAGAACCGGAAACTCGACACCAAGACCAGTTGCGCGTGTGCTAGAGATTCCCACCACAATATCGGAGCAACTTCGGGCAAAAGCTTGGCTAAGGTCTACTGTAAGAACGCCCTGTGGTGAGGCGCCAACGCTATTGATTATTTGCTGCGCTCCGCCACAGTTTGCCTCAAGGTTAGCTCGAAATGAGGCAAGCGGTAATGAGCTTGATGCAACCGCGAACTGCACCGGACAGGGAGAAGTGCTTGTGTCACTGGATACAACGAGGCTATTGCCACTGACTGTAACGGTGGAGCAAAGAGCCGGTGAGATCGCTTGAACTTCAAAAACATCCTCAGCAATCAAGGTGCCAGAGCTAGTCGCCGACAACTTTGAAGCCATTGAGCCGACCCCGCGCTGCTGCCGTGATATCGTGGTGGTTCCAACTCCCGTTACGTTTATCTCGAAAGCGCTCTCAGTAGGGGGGAGTTCCATTTCGAACTCGCCAGCATCGTTTGTACCTGAGTCGACGAGATTTTCATTTGTTGTTGCTGAGATAACGCTCATAGAGAGCTGTGCCGCTCGAATTCCGTCTGCGCCCTGCGCGTAGCCGGAAAATCTAAGCGAGTCAGACGATGACGTGCCTGTAGTCCCACCCCCACAGGCGCTCAGAACACAAACTGCGATCGAGAGAAGAGTCTTAGCTGAGAATGTCAGTCTGGGAGTTGCTGAGTGCCAAGCGTGGTGAGAGCCCGTATGTCTCGCAGTCAGGGCCCAGATACTGCCAGCACGTTGGGTTTGGTTTCTTATCGCTCGCATTTCTTGCGTCCTCGTTTTTTGGGCATAATTACTTTAACTGATTCTAATGGCTCCGCGTACGCAAATGCCGTGACGGTGACTCTCGCGCGGTCTAGAGAATGTTCGGCTGATGATGTCTCACCGGCAGTATCTCGATCAAACGCAGAGAGGTAATCTCGAACTAATGCCTGGAACTCAGCACCACGTTGCAGGATCCAGCGTCGAATTTCGGGGAGCGCTTGTGGATCGATATTGTCGAATGACGTTCGAAGGTGGAGGCTCTGCTCCGGATGCTTCTTAACGAGATTTGCTTCGATTGCTGAAGTTAAGTCTGCGCAATCTGCGCTGAGCAGTTCGAGTCCGTAGTCGACTTCTCCTTGCGGCGTGTACTCTTGGGTGATGAGTCGTACAAGATTTCCTTGGTACTCAATCGCACCGATTCGCTCAAGTTCAAAAAGGATAGGGTAGTGAGTAACCTCCTTGCTCACTTTGGCGACCAGAGCAGCAAATTCACTCGAGAGCCCTTCGTAGGTGAGTTGTTTCGGAGCACCATCCTTGTCACGGTACGACTTTGAGCTAGACCACAGACCAATGACTCGATTGAGTATGTCATGTTGTCCCCGATCGGAATTCTCACCTGAGAGAAGTCGCGATACCTCTGAGCGATGAAGTCCGGTCATCACGCTAACTTTGCTAACGCTAAAGGCGCCTTGGGCCTTGGTTATCTCGTTCTCCGCAGCGCGTACAAACGCTTCTCGAATGAGCTCCTCAACGTGCGCTGAGCGCACGCCATGTCGTAAGCACCACTCAACTAGTGGTCGAACAAGAGCCCGAATGACGTGTGAGGGGGTTAGCGAGGCCACACTATACGCTTGAAATACGAAGCATTTTGGAAAGCTGTTTATAATTTACAGCAATTATTGACTAAGAGGAAGTCTCCGCTTTAAAATGCTGCTAGAAAGTGGCAGTAATAACTACTCATATAATGAAATAGAGGTGTAACTATATGAAACTAATTGGAAACGTCGTGCTTGGATTGTTGGTGCTGTGCAGTTCAGCGAGCGTGGCAGTAGCTGCCAACGTGAATGTTGTGCACGGCATTGATGGCAGAGACCTTAGCCAGCCCCAGGCGCTGCCCGTCGATATCGCCGTCAATGGTCAATGCGCCTTACGGGGCGTTGCGTTCAAAGAGTCAGCCTTGGTTGAGCTCGCACCTGGCGACTACACGATCACAGTGCATATAGCAGACGGGAGATGCGCTCAGACGGCAGTTATTACCAAGCAGGTAACTATTCCAGAGAACTCAAGGGTCTTCTCAGCTGTCGCGAGTCTCTCGAGTTCGGGAGAGCCTCAGTTGGCGATTTTTAACGTCTCAGATCTTTTTGTGCCATCGTCAGTTGCGGTTCGCCACCTCGCGCAGGCTGGAAGCGTAACCGTAAAGTTTAGTAGCTCTGAAATCCTAAAATCACAGAGCACACGCATAAGAAACGGCAAGCAAGCAACACTCTCCGTCCTTAGCAATCGAGTTCCTTACACGGCAAATATCTATCCAGGTGCGAGCCGTAGATCGATAGCGCGATTAACAGGAGTGGGGCGTCGGAAATTTACGATTTACAATATCGTTGGATCTAAGACGAATGGATTCTCGATCATCGCAGAGTCGCTCGCGCCATAGGAGATCTGTTTTTCTGGCGGGTCGGGAGTGAGGAGCCTATATCTCTTACTCTCGACTGCCAGCCGCTAGAAATCTAAGAGTGAGTGTACGGGAACGTCTCCAAGCTTGCTTCTGCCGCCAAGGCCGCAAAGCTCTGCTAAGAAAACATATCCTGCAACAGATGCGCCTAGCCGTGCTATGAGTGAAGCGGTTGCAGCCGCTGTGCCGCCAGTGGCTAGCACATCGTCGATGATGGCGACCCGAGTGCCAGCCTGGATGACGCCGTGCTTTATCTCAAGTGCGTCAGAGCCGTATTCAAGTCCGTAATCGATACGCTCCGTAGTTCCGGGAAGCTTTCCTGGCTTTCGAACGAGGGCAAGTGGCAGGCCTGCTCGAAGAGCGACCGGCGCACCGAAAATAAAACCTCTGGACTCGATTGCGACGAGCGAGGAAGCTCCGAGACTCTTTGCATAGTCAGCCAGCTGATCGACTGCTAAAGAGAAGGCCTCGGGCGAATTGAGAAGTGGTGAGATGTCGCGAAACAGAATCCCTGGTTTTGGGAAGTCCGGAATCGCATCGATGTACTCTGAAATTTGTATAGTCATCGCGCCCTCTGCCCAGCTTGTCTCGATAAAAAGTGAAGTACAAACTTTTCCGATGCTACTGCTGCTGCGCGCTCAACAAACGCAGCGAAATCAACGTGAGCATCACCATTTGCTGAATCTGATATGACACGTGCTACCGCATACGGGATGCTGTGCTCTATGCAGACCTGTGCGACGGCAGCTCCTTCCATTTCCGCGCACAATAGCTCCGGAATGCCGGCGCGCAAAGCAGTTCTCTCCTCGGCAGAGCTAACAAAAATATCTCCGCTGGCTATCGTTCCGCAGTGCGCTTGTGGCTCTCGAGTCGCTAGTGCTGCTATTGCCTCCCTGTATTCGGTATCGCTACGTACTGAGTGTGACGCATCGATAGCTACTTCAAGGAGCTTTTCACAGGCCGGAAGATGGGACATATCGAGAAGTGGTATCGTGAACCGCCCACAACCCAAAAGCCCCTTAATGTCGAAGTCGTGTTGAACCAGGTGTCGTGCGACGATGATATCGCCAACTTGCACATTCGCAGCGATGCCTCCTGCTACGCCTGTGAATAGTATTGAATCGACGCCGCAGCGTTGAATGAGTGTTGTGGCGGTCGTTGCTGCGGCCACCTTTCCTATTCGTGCACAGACGAGCACCACAGGGATGTCATAGATGGTACCCTCATGAAACGTACGCGGGCCGATCTCGTACGACGAGGCGCCTTGTAGGTGTCGGGAGAGGTGCGCGAACTCCTCTCTCATCGCTGTCATGATTCCGAGTTTTTTGAAGGTAGGGTGCCCGTTCACAAAATTATTGCTCAAGGTGCTAGATGGTGAGCTTGGCCTGTTTACTACTCTTTTGCGCAGCAGCTGGCCCTTGATCCACAGCAGCTGGTGGATTGCTCGGCTTGAGCTGCTCGTACGGGGGCGGCTTTTCTGAAGAGGTTGTACTTCACGATCGCGTAAATCGCCCTAAATCCATCCCTCCAGCCGATTTTCTTTCCCTCTTCGTACGTGCGTCCGTAATACGAGATGCCGACTTCGTAAATGCGGCAACGGAGTGCGGCAACTTTTGCGGTTATCTCGGGCTCAAAGCCAAAACGCGACTCCTCTATCTCGATTGATTGGATTATCTCGCGCCTGAACATTTTGTAGCAGGTCTCCATGTCGGTGAGGTTGAGGTTAGTGAACATATTCGACAGCAGGGTCAGGACGTGGTTCCCCATGCGATGCCAGAAGTATACGACTCGATGGGGTCGATTGCTCACAAAGCGAGAGCCGAACACAACATCTGCCTGGCCCGATTCGATCGGCTCAAGGAGAATGCCGTATTCCTTTGGGTCGTACTCCAGGTCCGCGTCCTGTACTACCACTACATCCCCGGTCGCGTGCTTGAATCCGGTTCGCAGAGCGGCGCCCTTTCCCTGGTTCTTGTCGTGGTAAATCACCTTATCCACCTGCGCGGTGATGGTGTTTTTTAGTACGTCGCGAGTTCCGTCAGTGGAGTAATCATCGACGATGATGATCTCCTTGTCTGCGATGGGGGAGTTCTTTACCGCAGTCACGATGTCTTGAATGGTGTTCTTCTCGTTGTAGCAGGGGATGACGATGGAGAGCTTCATGCGCGTCCTTTGGGGGTGTTTTAAGCGTCCAGGTATAGCAGGTTAGGGGAGCCATAAAAAGGCCCGTTGCGTTGACCCGTAAATTCCCCAAAACCAGCTGATTTTATGGGCTTATCAGTGTAATAATCCCTTGAACTAACCCCCTCCATCACCTATTCTCGGGGGATGGAAAATCAAGGCTCTACACACCCCATCACCATTGAATCTGAGATGCGTCTATCGTACCTCGATTACGCCATGAGCGTAATCGTCGGGCGAGCCCTTCCGGACGTTCGCGACGGCCTAAAACCCGTGCAGCGGCGTGTTCTCTACGCCATGCTCAAAGAGGGGTTGGTTTCAAACCGCAAGCACTCCAAGTGCGCGGGAGTTGTCGGTGAGGTGCTCAAGCGCTACCACCCGCACGGTGATATGCCGGTATATGAGGCGCTCGTTCGCTTGGCGCAGCCTTGGAACCTTAGATATCCCTTAATTGATGGCCAGGGAAACTTCGGTTCGATTGATGGCGATCCTCCAGCTGCATACCGATACACAGAGTGTCGTATGACAGAGTTGGCGGAGCGGCTTCTTGAGGATATCGAGAAAGAGACCGTCGACTTTACCCCGAACTTCGACGACTCCGTTATGGAGCCAGTCATGCTTCCAGCGGTAATCCCAAATCTTTTAGTGAACGGGGCAAATGGAATCGCTGTGGGTATGGCGACGCACATTCCACCGCATAACCTAACTGAGGTTATTACTGGAGCTCTCGCGTTGATAAACAACCCTGAGACCTCTGCGCAGGAGCTTATTAGCCTCATTCCAGGTCCAGACTTCCCGACAGGTGGTTCGATCTATGGTCGTGGGCCGATAGTAAGCGCTTACACCACTGGACGCGGCATTATTCAGGTACGAGCTAAGGCGCACTTTGAGAAGCTAAAGGGTAAGACCCGCGAGGCTGATATCATCGTAGTTACCGAGATACCGTATCAGCTCAACAAAGCACGTCTGATCGAGAAGATCGCAGAGCTTGTAAACGAGAAGCAGATTGAGGGAATCTCGAAGCTGCGCGACGAGAGCGATCGTACGGGAATGCGAATCGTGATGGAGCTTAAGCGCGATGCAACTCCAGAGGTAGTACTCAATCAGCTCTACAAGCTCACGCCGATGCAGTCGAGCTTTGGTATTGTGAATCTCGCGATTGTCAACGGAAAGCCACAGATCTGCTCACTCAAGGAGATGCTCTCGTACTTCCTTGATCATAGACGAGATGTCGTGACTCGCCGCACTGATTTCGAGCTGCGCAAAGCTAAGGAGCGTATGCATATCTTGGAGGGGTTCAAGATAGCGCTCCTCAATCTCGATGAGGTGATTGCTCTTATACGAGGTGCGAGCACTCCAAAGGATGCTCGTGATGGGCTCATTACGCGCTTTGAGTTATCAACAACCCAGGCTCAAGCTATCCTCGATCTTCGTCTCCAAAAGCTTACTGGCATGGAGCGGTTGGCGATTGAAAAGGAACATGATGAGCTCGCCAAGCTTATCCAAGATTTAATGAACATCTTGGCTGACGCTAAGCGCGTTGATGCGATTATCGCGGCAGAGCTTACTGAGGTTCGCGAGAAGTACGGTGATGCGCGTCGCACAGAGATCCTTGATGACGGTGGTGAGATCGACATGACCGACCTCATCGAGGATGAGGAAATGGTAGTGACAGTAAGTCATAAGGGCTACGTCAAGCGCACTTCGGTCTCGGAGTATCGAGAGCAGCGACGTGGTGGTAAGGGAGTTATTGGAGCTGCTGCTGATGAGGATGATTTTGTTAAAAATCTTTTTGTAGCCTCAACGTTGGCGGATCTACTCGTGTTTACCAGTCTGGGCCGCGTGTACTGGCTCAAGGTTTGGCAGATACCGGAATCAGGGCGCACTTCACGAGGCCGTGCATTGGTAAATCTTCTTGAGATGAAAGAGGACGAGAAGCTCTGTGCCATCTTGCCGATCAAGGAGTGGTCTGAGAACGCTAATGTGGTGCTCGTGACCAAAAATGGAGTTATTAAGAAGACGGCGCTCGAGGAATTCTCTCGTTCGCGTAGGAATGGAATTGTTGCGTGCACACTTGATGAGGGCGATACGGTTATCGCTGCCATGACGACTGCTGGTGGTGATGATATCGTCTTGGCCACGCGGGATGGTATGGCGATCCGCTTCCAGGAGGATCAGGTTCGTCCGATGGGTCGAACTGCTCGTGGAGTTACTGGTATTCGCTTTGAGGGCGACGACCAGGTGGTGAGCATGGCGGTATTGCCTAAGGCGCCTGAAGTTCCGGTTGAGGGAGAGGAGGAGACTACGCTTCTAACCGTTTGTGAGAACGGCTACGGTAAGCGCACAGTTGTCTCGGAGTATCGCGCGCAAAATCGTGGTGGTAAGGGGCTTATCGATATTCAGACTGAGGGTCGAAATGGCCCAGTTATCGATGCGCTGACGGTTACCAGTGCCAGTGGGCTGATGCTTATCACCTCAGGTGGAAAGATTATTCGTACCAGCGCCAAGGACATCTCGGTTATCGGGCGTAATACGCGAGGTGTGAAGCTCATTGATCTGGATACTGAGGAGAAGGTAGTAGCGGTAGCGTCCGCGCCACTAGATTCGAGTAGCGGTGCTGATACGCCAGAGGGTGGTGATCAAGAGGCGTCACCTTCAGACCCAAGCTCAGTCAATTAAGACTATGACGGAAGGAAAGGTGCGAGTAGGCGTCGTAGGGCAAGGCGCGTGGGGCGCTGCTCTCGCGCTGCATTGTGCGCGCCAAGGGCACGACGTCGTAGCCTGGCATCGCGATGCTACCCAGGCACGCGCACGAGAAGTGGCGGATTCGCTACGCGTCGGAGGCGAGTTGTTCGCAAAGCCGAATGGTATTCGTGTGACATCGGACCTCGCAGAGTGTGGAAGGGCGGATTTTGTCGTTGTAGCGCTACCAGCTTCTGCATGGCACGAGGTGGTACCAGCGCTTGAAGCAAAGGTGCTTATCAGCGCGACCAAGGGGCTTGAAAAAACTTCAGGGATGACCCCATTGCAATATGCGCACGAACGCCTGGGACGTTCTCTAGACTCGCTGTGTGTCATTTCGGGCCCAAGTTTTGCTGCCGACCTCGCCAGAGGGACGCCGGTGTCGCTTGCTGCGGGCTCAACATCGAATGCAATTGCTCAGAAAGTAGCGATGGTTCTCTCAGGCAAGACCTTACGAGTATATACTTCTGAGGATCCTCGCGGTGTCGAGCTGGGCGGAATTTTAAAGAATGTCGTCGCTATTGCAGTGGGGATTTCAGACGGACTTTCATACGGACCCTCGACTAAAGCCGCACTCATTACGAGAGGGTTAGCTGAGATCACAAGGATTGCTACCGCCTTGGGAGCTAAGCAGCAGACTCTCTATGGGCTCTCTGGACTAGGCGATCTTGTGATGACTTCTACCGATGATCAGAGCAGAAACCGAACGGTTGGACTGCGTCTTGGTCGCGGCGAATCACTCGTAGATATCGTCAACTCATTAGGTGCTACAGCCGAGGGAGTCTCAAGCGCTCCATTGGTTGAGCGATTAGCCCGGGATAATAACATCGAGGCGCCGATCGTCTCAGGTGTTGTGCAGGTTATTCAGGGAGTACTGTCGCCCAAGGAGTTGGCGGCGGCGTTGATGGCTCGGCCCTTGCGAAGCGAGTTTTAAGAAGGCGCCCCCGGTCCGCGGGTGCGAATCCCTTCCCTGGTATTGTTGAGATTTAAAAAGATGGCGGAGAGCCGCCTTCGCCCTGTTGGGCTACGGCGTCCAGGGGAAGGGATTCGCTACATAGATTGTTCGCCCGCCTGGGCTAACAGGTTCGAATCCCTTCAGTTGATACTGTGTAGATTTAAAAAGATGGCGGAGAGCCGCCTTCGCCCGCCGAATATAAGCGCACATCGGACCGCAAAACGAGCATACCTCATCAGGGTAGTGTATTGGCGTCAATCTAATCGCCTACCGGGAGCTGGCGGTACGCGCACCGGTGGGCTCGCGTTGTTTTCGAAAGGCGTCATGGACAAAACTTAAGGAGGGTTTATGAATCCGGAAGTGCCAAGGCAGCAAACTCGACGACCTGAGGTGGTAAGCGATGGCTCGGCACCGCCGCTTGCTCCCGAGTATGCCGCTCTGTCGCCATCAGCGACTAGTAATAGTGGTACTAGCTTTAATCCAGAGTCATACGCGGCGCTAAACGCATTGGTACAAAAGCTGGGTTGGCAAAGAGTCCTTGCTGCGATTGGGGATATTCCTGAGCACGTGCGCATACTCGATCTGGGGTTTGGTCATGGTGGCAATACAGCTGAACTATCTCGGTCGGTGCAAGGCAACGGGGGAGTTGTATTTGGTATTGAAGCGAGCCAAGAGATGGTTGAGCAGGCTCGAGCGCAGTATAACCGAGAGTTGGCGCCGAACCTGAGTTTGATTCACGGACGCGCAGAGAGAGCGACGGACGCCATCCGGCAGCACTGCGCTATCCACACCCTAGAGCAACCTAGATTTGACATAATTCTATCAAATTACACCCTACACTGGGTCAGGGATCCAGAAACACCATGCCGTTTCCTTCATGAAGAGATGTTTAGAGGTCTCAATAAGCTGCAAGACATAGGTGGCCGCCAAATCCATTTTTGCGCTGAGCGTGACGCCTTTGCTGAGTTGTTTGATGCGGGTTACGCGCTCATTCGAGAGAGCGACGAGTGGCGGGAATGCTTCAGCCCGCGATGCGGGGATCACAGAGAGGGGGATGAGTGGCGACATCCGCCGCTCATCTCCTCGGCTGACTTGAGCGATGCTCTCGAGAGATCTGGATATAAGGGAACTGTCGAGAGGGTCGAAGAAGAAAGAGTCTTCGACTCACGGAGCTCGCTTGAAGGGTGGGTGGGCGCGATGATTCGCCCTTTTATGAACAGGATCCCAGAACAGAAAAAGGGATCGTTCGTAAAGGCGTGGATAGATCGCTATCTCGCCTCTTGTGACTGGGCCACGCGGAGAGCCGCGACAGGATTGGATGTCTTTATCTTGCGGGACAGAAACCTCCTCGTGACCGCGAGTAAAGTTGCGGAGCTCGAGTAGCTCCGTCTGAGCGTCTTTGGCGGCTCACAGGTTCGATTCCCTTCTGATGTAATTTGGAGCAACGATCGGGATGGCGGAGA
>OMII01000052.1 GCA_900299055.1 Pseudomonadota bacterium
GGAGATTGCCTCTGGAACACTCCTGCTTGTAGTGCCGGACATCGGGGCGCAATCGGGGAATCAAGTTGAGCCTGACCGGATTGCACCACAAGTAACGACTGAGGTGGCGGCAAGTTCTCGTATCGTGTCGGTAGAAAATGCGCATAGCGCGGCAGTGCCAGAGCAAGTGAGAGGCGCTGCGTATAACGCGTACTTTTCGGGGCCAACGAAGGTAATTGCCTCACGAGCTATTAGAGCGGGAGAACCCATCGCGATCGATTATTCGCGAAAGTCTTGGTCTGTTTCGGATCGATACGATTCTCATCAGTCTGCGCTATCAGCGGGTGCTAGTGTTGTAGTTTCATTTCTTCAGAACGCTCTGCGCAATGAATGGGGGGCAGCGGTGGTATCGTTTACCTCGGCTATTCCGAGCAATCTTCTCTCGTGTGTGATCGTCGTTTGGGGGGCGGAGTGGCTTAAAAAGAATCAAGTGTTTGAGTCGGAAGCTGCCTACATATCGGCAGTTTCGATCTTAACGGGGTTTATCGGGTACGCGACGTATCTCCTTGGCTACTACGGTGGAATGCTACTCAAGGAACGTGCTGATATGCGCGAGAATGGAGTTTTTTCTTGGAGTAAATTCAAGCGCAAGTGGCGGGTGATTTGGTATGACTTTGTTATTCATCTCCCTTCTGATGTTTATTCTCTGCCGCTTCTGAGTGCAAGTCAGGGTGGAATGTACGTAGCGGGCGTATCGCAGTTCTGGTCTATCTTCTGGGCCCAGGCGATAGCTGACGCGTTTTCAGCTGTAAAAGAGCCATTTTTCTGGCACGGCGCTAAGAAGCTCGCTGAGTTCACCGAGCGCAAAGCTGCTAATGTTGATTCGGTTTTCATAGACGATCGTGCCGCGAATGACTAAGTTGTGCAGTACATAGCTCGATGCTACCTCCGTAGGAGTATCGGCGTTAGCTGGTAGTGTTTGTTCCACGAGGAGTGTAGTCAGAAAGTCGAAGGATATCGCTCGTGTGATTTAGCAGCGAGCGCGCGCACGAGATGAGGCACGCTAGTAAGTAATAACAGAGAAAAAACGAGGCAGAATAAGAAGAGGCTTCTCTCGAATCGACCTCTTTCTAGTTGCTACCACCTTATCGCTCATGTCACGCTGTCTTCATGCCACAAGCCCAGATAGTTGCAAGAAGCGCTCTTACCAACGCCACGTTTCGGCCAATTCTTGGCGACGTAACCCAGCAGGCCGGCGTCGCAGTTCATCCCTGGCGCATTGAAAATCGTCTACATCTCTCAGAGGAGGAGCTCGCGTGTGCGTGCGTTCTATTGGACCACGCACGTCATCAGCAGTTCTTCGCAGCCTCGCCGTGTAGAAGCCAGTTCAAAGTAGGGTCGAGTGTATATTGTGGTCAGGGGCGAATCGCACGTGGTTCAAACGCCGAATATGGCGCTGGTCCCCGTCGTGCGTACGATGAAGGGGTTCACTCTGAGGAGGTCGCGATAGTAAATGCTCTCAACCATCACGGCCGAGATGCATTGATGGAGATGATCGGACTGGCTTCAGACGCGGTAACTCCCTCGACCTCATGCGGCAAGTGTCGGTCGCTCCTTGAGACATATGGTAAGCCGGACATGATAATTGTATCGGTTGGCACCGATCTCAGTGCTACGATGTGGAAGCTCTCGGAGCTTCTTCCTACAGAGCTTACTTCACTATCTCGATTCCCTGCGCCAGAGATTCATGATGAGCACGTGCAAGCACTTTTTGCAGCTGCGGAACGGGCTCGTCACGTTGGTTTTGTTCCCTTCTCCAAGCAATCGTTAGGGGGTTCTGTTGCGGCCATAGCTGCTAAGGGCTCAGTATTTTCACTTCCCAGAATTGATTCACTTGCTTTCTACGGAACAAGCTCACTTCGCGCGACTCTGTCAGCGGTACTCCTTCACAATCCCAGGAAGCTAGAATGCGTGCTTATGTCATCGCAATCTGGACTGCCCACTGGCGAAGACCGACAGCTACTCTTTGAGTTTGCGAGTCTCTTTGAACAGGTAGATACTCTTCGAGTGTACCTGCACAAAGAGGGCACCCAGAGCGTCATCGCTACAACCCCAAGTGCATTGCTTCCGCTTGGGTTTGGGCCACACGACCTCGATATGAACCTAGCCCGCACGTGATTACAGCAAAAGATGTCTGCAAAAAGTGCGGTGAAATGTGGTAGCAAGCCTTTGAGCTGCAGCACCGAATACCAAAGGTGAGAGGGCTGTCACGCCGTCTACGAGCCGATACTATTGGCTTGCAGCAGTAGACCCGGAGCCCTCACACCAGAAGCACTTTTTACGTCTCGATTTAGGCGGCGTTAATCGAGGATTACGCGCCGCCACTCAGCGCTTTCTATTGTGGGCCCGCAAGCTGTCCACTTTGTGGTAGCGCTGGAGGTAACTGCGGTATCGGCCGCAAGGCTGGCCATTCATATCGGAAGAGGGGAGGCCGTGTGCTGATCACATCCTCAAAACATTGCCTGGCATCGTAGCCAGCGATCGTACACCAGTCGTGAAACTGTTTGAGTAGACATCCACCTTTCGCACCTTGGAATCGAGAGTTGGGCGGACAGCAGGTTTTTATATCTCCTGAATCGTTAAAGCACTCTATACACTTATTTAACTTTTGTATCTCTTGAGGAGTAGAGGGGCACTGAGACTTAAACGCAAAGGAGGGTTGCTCACCCTGCGCACTTAGTGGGGATGAGCCCACGAGTGCGATACAGAGGTAGGCAAACAATACGGGAAGCTTGAGTGGGCGTGTTGTAGAAATATCTGATTTCATTAAACCTCCTGAAGAATTACCGTGGGTTGCCCAGCTCTCCCATGTAAGTTCGACCAAAGAGAGAGAAAACTTTAGAGGTATTTTTAAGAATCTCGAAAATTCTGGACCAAAAGTCATTCCTGCGTTTACGTAGCTACTTTCAGAGGGCTCTCCTTCTCCTGTACCCGGGCTACCGCATAAGCGAGTAATAGATCGAGCCGAAGAGCTAGGTGAAAATCAACTGAGGGATGAGTTCCCAGAGAGAAAAGGAAGCGAGGATATATTATTTTCTCGCGCGGCTCTTTCCCGATTTAGCGCAGCGAAAACCGATATGCGACATTCCCGTGTCTGGCGGCGTTCCTCGCCTGGCCGATGGGCGATAGCTCTCGCAGTAGCTAATGTGACAGAGAAACGATCCTCCCTTGGTGACTCTCTCTTCTTGTCTGGGATTGATCGGATTCCAACTGTGGCTTGGTCCTGCTGGGTTGTGGCATGAGGGTTCGTGTGAACGCAGCACGAATGTGTCGGGCCGGTACCAATCGTTACACCACTGCCAGACGTTTCCTACTATGTCATAGAGTCCATAGCCGTTCGGAGGGAAAGACTTGACGGGCGCCGTGCCAATAAATCCATCTTCACCAGTATTTCGGTAGGGAAAGTCTCCCTGCCAGGTGTTTGCCATGAACGTGCCATCGCGCTTGTCTGTGTCACCCCACGGAAACTTTTTACCTTCGAGACCGCCTCTTGAGGCGAACTCCCATTCGGCCTCGGTCGGAAGACGCTTCCCGGCCCATCTCGCGTACGCAGCGGCGTCAAACCATGATACCTGCACGACTGGGTGATTCATACGATCGGCTATCGAGCTCTGCGGTCCCTCGGGATGTCTCCAACTGGCGCCGGGAACCCAGCGCCAGAAATTACGCATATCGCTTCGATCGACTGGTCCATCAGAGGGGGTAAAGACCATAGAGCCCGCAACCATCGTTGATTCGTGCGGCTTCGGCGCGCCCGGTGGCAGCTGTTTCTTTAGTTCCTCCCACGTAGGCGCTTTCTCAGCTGTCGTGATATAGCCGGTCGCTGCCACGAACCTCTCAAACTCGGCGTTGGTCACTGTGTGCTCGTCTATCCAAAATCCATCGACGTGCACAGTGTGTGGCGGTCCCTCGTTGTGCCGACTGCTGTCGTCTCGGCTCCCCATCGTGAAGCTGCCTGCTGGTATCCACACCATGCCTGCGGGAGTGACCGCCGCTCTCTTTGTTTCGGCGATACTCGAGTCGGGCAGCCAGAGGCATAAAGATAAGCAGCACGCGACGAGTCCGAAAAATCGCATCAGGATGCTCCTAGAAGCGCAGTATCAAACCGAGAAGGGGCCCCTGCGTAATTGTGTCGTACTGAAAATGGGAGGAGGTTCCACTCACGCCGCGCTCGTAATCTACGCCGAGTGCCTTGTAGAGCAGCGCCACTGACGTTGACGCGGACGCGTCCCAAAGGAGCCCAGCCTGCGCGCACCAGGTAAACTTCGACGCGGCACTGAATCCTCCAACGTCTCCCTGGAGCACTAATCTGAACTGCTCGTTGATGCGCGGCAGCCAGCGCGTACCGATCACGGGGTCGACCCAACCCTCATCGCGACTGTAGCTGCGGCTTCCAAGAGGTGTCTTGGCGTCGAGGTCGATACCGATATCCCACCAACGCACGCCCGCATAGAGATCAACGCTTCCTCCTTGATAGTCAACACGATAGGTTCCAAAGCCTTCTAGAATGCCCTGAAAGATGTCAGTGTTGACGTCGGTGTAGCCTAAGGGGCCAGAAAAATCTTGCCCCAGGTCCGTAAAGGCGTAATTGACCATGGCTCCGTAGCCGCTTGAGTGTCGCGCCTCGAGTTGAAGCATCGCGCCGAGCTCGAGAGAGTTAAGGATATCTGACCCGGAGACATCCACCTCGGCGTTATCGATCCTTCCGAGCGACGCGTCTCCCGTGATGCTGGGGACGAGAAGATACGGTGCCACCACGAAGTTCCAGTCGTCCGCGGATGCTGTTATAGGGGCCGATAGGGCACATAGAGCTGATGCGAGTGAGGCGATATACTTGCGCATAGTTTTTACGAATGACTATTGAATCGTTCAATACCGTGGCTGGTAGCTCCCGATACGATAGCGATAACTATATGAGTTAGAAAGGTGTTTCGTGTGGGGCTGGGTAATAAATGCTCTTGATCTTGAGAGCATTTGTAAGAGAATGCTCGTGTCCACGGACCAACATTCTGGAGTAGGTGATGAAATTAACGACCTTCATGAGAGTGGCGCTTGGCGCCGTTTTATCGGTGGCCGCGATCAGTTCTGATTTCGCCGCTGCGCAGACGAAATCTAAGAAACCTAACATCCTCGTTATTTGGGGTGATGATATCGGAGGATTTAATGTCAGCGCCTACAATATGGGCATGATGGGGTATAAGACCCCGAACATCGATCGGATCGCGAAAGAAGGCGCTCTCTTCACCGACTGGTACGGTCAGCAGAGTTGCACAGCGGGTCGAGCGGCGTTCATCACTGGCCAGTCACCGATTCGCACTGGTTTAACCAAGGTTGGTCTTCCTGGCGCTCCAGAGGGAATGAAGAAGGAAGATCCAACGATCGCCGAGTTGCTCAAGGCGCAAGGATACGCAACCGGACAGTTCGGTAAAAACCATCTTGGTGACCGAGATGAGATGCTTCCAACGGCGCACGGCTTCGATGAGTTTTTCGGCAATCTCTATCACCTAAACGCGGAAGAGGAGCCGGAGCATCCCGACTATCCAAAGAGCGCTGATTTTAAGAAGCGATTTGGTCCGCGTGGCGTCATGCACAGCTTTGCTGATGGTCGTGTAGAAGATACTGGTCCACTGACGAAAAAGCGCATGGAGACTATCGACGAAGAGGTAAACGCGAAGACGGTTGACTTCATGCAGCGCGCGGTCAAGGCGGAGAAGCCGTTTTTTGTTTGGTGGAACTCCACAAAGATGCATATTTTTACCCACCTCAAGGATGGTGTGGCTGGAAAGACGGGCTTAGGTATCTATGCCGATGGAATGGTCGAACACGACCGTCAGATCGGCGAGATATTAGCCAAGCTCAAGGAGCTTGGAGTAGAGGAAAACACCATCGTCATGTACTCGACGGATAACGGCGCGGAGGCCTTTACGTGGCCAGATGGCGGAACGACGATGTTCCGCGGAGAGAAGAACACGCAGTGGGAGGGTGGTTATCGAGTGCCGTGCGCGATTAAGTGGCCCGGCGTAATCAAGCCTGGCACGGTCGTGAATGATATTGGCGCGCACGAGGATATGATGCCGACGTTACTTGCGGCGGCTGGTGATACCACGGCTAAGGATGAGCTGCTGAAGGGGAGAAAGGTCGGCGCGCGAAGCTATAAGGTTCACCTAGATGGTTACAACCTCTTGCCGGCGTTGCAGGGCTCAGAGGCATGGCCGCGCAAAGATTTCATCTACTTCACGGATGATGGTGACGTAGCGGCTTTGCGGTATGAGAACTGGAAGATCACGTTCCTCAAGCAGAATGCGCATGGCATGCATGTGTGGCTTGAGCCGTTCGAGAGGCTACGGGCGCCACTCATCACGAATTTGCGCATGGATCCGTTTGAGCTGGCTCATGACATCGGAATGGATTATCAGCGTTGGTTCCTAGAGCATATGTTCGTCATCGCTCCAGCGGGCGCGTATGTTGGACAGTGGTTGCAGAGCTTTAAGGAGTTCCCGCCACGTCAGAAGCCAGGAAGCTTCAATCTTGATCGCGTGATGGAGGCTCTTACGGCTCCAGCGGCGGGGGGTAAGGCGTAATTTTTCTTCTGTACCCGGGCTACCGCATAAGCGAGTAATAGATCGAGCTGAAAAGCTAGGTGAAAATCAACTGAGGGATGAGTCCTCATGCAACTTTCGAGCACTTGGCAGCGGATTGTAGATACACGTATGCGCCGCGAACCGGAGATCGCAAAGAACTGGCAGTTGGCGCGCCTAGCGCATAAGCGCATTAGCAAGCTTCGGCATAGAAGGTGGATACAACCCAGGGGGATACGGAACCGTAACATCCCCTAACTTCCACTGCTCTCGAACCGCTCTTGCCTTCTGCATGAGCAATCTGAAAAACCGTATAAACTCGACACGCACACTACGTTTCTCTGCGAGACACCACATCCGACGCCCCTTGCGTCTTGGGCGGTAGGTAATATCAAATACCTGTGCAATTAGGCGCTCTCTTCCAAGGACGCGCTTTTTCTCCAGAGTCCTCCGCTTCTCGGCGCGCAGCTCGAGCAACCTAATATGTGCCACCAGCTGCCGATTAAGTTCACCTTGTTCTTCTGGTAAGCGATAGCCAAAGGCTTCCAACCATGCGTTCGGCTCAAGGGTGAACGTCTGCACCTCATTTGAGGCAGCTAAGATCTCTTCGGCGAGCTTCGTATATCCACGGTGGTTGTTAGCATCTCGTGTGATAGCAGTAAATTGCGGACGTCTCAGCCGCTTCCAGTGGCGGGTGAACTTACCTGATTGAAACATTTTCCAAGAGGAGAACCCGGGGTACCTATCGATTGAGTTCTCTAAGTTGTCTTTGGCTGGATTCGCGTAGAGGTAAGCTATCGCTAGCAGTGCTCGCTTCGGGGTGAGAACGATCGGGCTGTCGTATCCCTCACACCAGAGAGTCCTTTTCTTCCGTCCCAGCAGCCCGTTAATCATGTGAGCAGACTCAGTTTTGAAATGCCGGAAGAAGGCATCTACGTGGTCTGGGTTTATGACGACTATAACGAGATGAATGTGTGTAGCCTCTACAATGATATGGCAGATTCGAACTGGGTAGAGTGCCCAAGCCGCAGCAAGGCAGCTCTTCACAATCGCCTGACACAACGGATTAGCCAGCAGCAGCAATCCCTCCTCAAGGCTCAAAGTGCAAAACAACACACTTCCGTGTGGGTGGTATTTCATCTTTTCCATGAGAGACTGTTCGGGAAAACGATGGAGGAGTTGCTGATAGGGGCGGGAAAAGTAGCCCCACTACAGAGAAAGAAGTGGCCCCGCTACAGAGAAAGATAGTGGCGGGGGAAGTAGCCCCCCTACAGAGAAAAGCCGGTCGTTCCCTAGCGAGATAGCGGCGTTGCCCGTGGCTCTGGATGTGGCACGCCTTCTCGGATCGCCTCCGAGAAGTTCGGGGCGTCGATAAACTTCTTGGCGCGCTCGTTTACGAGGGACTTGTTCATAATGTCGTCAAACGACATACCTGGCATTAAGGTTTCTGTCTCATAGAGGTAGTCCGGCACGTATCCACTCAGAAGGATCTTCCAGGTGTAGTTTGCCACGCCCCCAAATGATTTAACCTGGTCAAGTACCTGAGTTGTGCAGTTGGTGGTGAGGGTGTTGTAAAAAGCTGGGTGCTCCTTGAGCTTGTTGATTCGTCGCACGTATTCCAGGAATAGCTTTCGACCATTCTGAAGTGCCATACGAGTTCTGAGAACATACACGCGCTCCTCGGGTGCTCGGTGGTTGGTGCGCACACCGATGACATCTCGCTCGTCAGCAACGACGTAGGTTAACTCATAGTTACGAAAGAAGCCGTCCACCGCTGAGTAGGACTCGCCGACCTCCTTTCGGGTCTCGATGGAGAAGGCGATGAAGTCACGGTTGTTGAATCCAAAGCTTACCATCAGGTGGGCGATCGGCTTACCGGCCCAGTACGTGACGATCATGTCGACCTCTGATAGCTCCGAAACATTGAAGGTTCGGGTATCGTACATGGCATCGAAGTCACTCTCTGTTCGGTACTTAAAGTTTCTTACGTTATAAATGGTCACGAGGTCTCCGTTGACCTCAGCCCATGGGGCGTTTTTTACCTCGGGCACCCACTGTCGATCATTGGACGGGCGAATGCTTGCCCACAACATCCCGCCCGCGCAAAAGATGCATAACGTAAGAACACGGAGGATAAGCCGCTGCTTCCATCGAAAAAGAGAGAGGATGAGAACCACTGCCGTAACACCCGCCGCGGGAGCTCTGAAAGCGCTTGGCAACGCCGGAGATAGGTATAGGGTCAGCGTTATCCACGACCCGATGGAGACGACAAGAAGGAGCCAAAACGACTGAGCGATGAATCTCTTCATGCTTACTGCCTCGTTGTGACCACTGGCTTACTCGGCGTCTTCGGAGCTGGCTCGACATGAAGCCGAAGGATACGCCGAATCTCAAGAAGCGCTTGAGGATGCGCGTGCGCGGTATGATCGGCGGGAACGATGAGTTCCGATTGAGCTCCGTCGAGGTGCGAACTGTTGTACGCGACTACGCCGTCTGAGCTGTTCGGCGTATTTCCGAGACCCTGATCTCCGATGATGGAGTGAAACGGTATCTTTGGAGATATCGTGGTTCGCGAGAGTCCCTGCAACGCGGGGCTCTTCTCTGAGAGTCCACTGATGCTCGATGCCTGACCGGAGTCGAACGCGGTCTGGAGATCGGGGCGCAAAACATTTCTCGCTTCTCGCGCCACTTGCACAGTTCGTTGTACGACCTTCTTGGGCAATGTCAGAAGCCATCGACCGATGCTTCCGATCCAGTTGTCAGCGATGGAGCTGCCGCGATGTGGTACCGCTACAAACACCACACGGTCGATATATGGCTTTGGTTTGAAATCGAGGTAGGAGCGCACGGCATCAGCGGTGTCTTTGCTCAGCTTTGATAAGCGCTTCGGATCTTCAACGAAATACTCCATGAGCGGCTTGCTATCGACTACGGCGCTGCGCGTCAGGAGTCCTCCCATGCTGTGCCCGATGATAACCATGCCTTTTGCCTTAGAGCCGTTGTGCTGATGCGCCGTGAGGTACTCTTCGAGCTGATCGAGTTTCTCTCGGAAGGTCTTGGCGTTTTCAAGGATAGGAAGGTTGGTGGGATAGAGATAGTGCCACACCTTGAAGTGCCTTCTGATAATGGGGTCTCCCATCAGCTCGTTGTGAACATCGAGCCATGTGAGTGGGTTAGAAAACAACCCATGAACGGTTATGAGTGGGATTTTGCCCGCGTCGTAGGGTTCGAGCGTGTAGAAACCTGTGTTCTTGAGAAGTTCCTCGTTGCCTTGGATGGCGTCAAAGAGTCCATCCCAGCCGCTCATACCTGTCTTGTGAACGACCGCGGCGAGTGGCGCGGTAAAATCAGCGGCGAGAGGCAGGGGTCCCTTAGGGGTGTTGTAGACCTCAGTAGTGACTGAATTGATGAGCTCGAAGTTTGCTCTACATTGTTGCCCCGCGCACCCTTTGTCTGGGAAGCGCAGCACCGCGGTGAGAGGCAGGCAGGTGCCGACCCGGGGTAAGTACTCCTCGAGCCCATCGCTGTCTCGTCGCTTTCGACACGCGACGAGTCCTACACCAATTCCCTCTCGTCGATGCCGATTCGTCAGCCCTTCGAGACCGATGGCAGACGCCGCTTCGATAGAGTTGTACTCGGTGGGGTTCTCGACATTAGCGCCCTCCGAAATCTCAAGGGTAAACGATCGGCCTACGCCCGTCACAAACTGAGGGAGGTTATCATCGTTCCACGTTCGCTTTGATAAGTAGGCGATAATTCCTCGCACTGAGCGATCGTAGAATACCTTGAAGCTGTCGCATCGAACGTTAACGGGAGTGGAGCACTCTTTGAGGAGGAACCCTTGGAAAGCGAGGTCCGCGGCGTACAGGTAGAGGGCAACGGCCTTCTCCGGGTCGCGCTTTTCAAGCAGCTGGGCGCGCCCGATGGCGATCTCGCTCTCGATGTACGCGCGATCGAGTGGATCCGCGAACTGCTCGAACTGCTTCGCGACGTTCGCGTCGACACCGTTCTCGAGCACCTCATCTTGGGTTAGTCCTGCCATTCGTACAGCCTGAATAGAGACCGGGCTAAGCTTGTTGGAGGAGATAATATCCTGTCGGAACTCGCGGAGGGTGTCTGCGGGGTCGACCACTCGCAGCCGCACGGCAGAGCAGGCGGTCAAAGACGCGATCAGCGTCGATAGTAAAACTTTTGATGCGCGCATAAAGAACCCCATACATGTGCGGTTACATAGTAGGGAGGGTACCCGTCAAAGGGGGGTTTGGCTAGGTGGAGAGGTGTTACGATCGCGCGCCAACCAATCGGTGACGCTAGGTGGTGTTTTTATCGCGATTGGGGCGGGGCAAATCGATGACTTCTTAAGCAGCCGAACAGTGGGTGGTGTCCGGTGATGGCTCAGCCGAGAGAGCTCAGAGTAGGGTAACTATGCGAGGTTAATGTCGCCACGCCATGTTTCCGTGAGTCCAAGCGCAATGGGCAGGAGCGACCCAAGTCGTGAAAGGTATCATTTCACCTACACTCCACCGGCTCCGTCACAGAGGTAGCGGGCCTAGAAGTCAAAATACCCCCTATTTACAGGATGCCTTGCGGTATTCGATGTCAGGTGGCATACCCCATAGCATATGGTCATTCAGGCAATGCCGAGCTCAGCACCACGAATCAGCTTGGCCCAACGCGTATACTGCTCTGTGAAGATCTCTCTTGCTCTCACAGCATACATTCTTGGCCTCCTCCTCGCTGCGGCATCAGATATATCAGCACAGCAGACCTACGAGCCCCCTAATTCGTCACAAGAACAGATCATGGGGCCCAAAAGGAGGCCCGATTCTAAACCAGTCTGTCACGACTCTCTTCGCTATCGAGTAGTGAGTGTCTTGAGAGATGAGGAGGTTGGGACTGATTTTTTAATCAAGTACAAAACCTCCGCATCACCAAAGCCGAAATGCGAATACCTCGCTAGTCCTGGGGATTTTGAGCTCCCAAGTGAATGGGCAGCCTACTTCCTTGGGCTGCAGGGCGATCTGCTTATTCTCGACAGCGGCACGGCGCCCGATCCTCGCGGTTTGATCATTTGGGATCTAAAAAAACGGGAGCGAGTGTACCAAGGAACCTACGCCGAGCATAAACTTCACAAGGGATACATGGAGTTCTGGTTAGAGACTGGAGCAGCAACACCAGAGAACTGCCACGAGTACCAACGATATCAGGCTTCCGGATTCGGCGCCGCGATTGATACCTGGGTGCGACTTGATTTTGCAAGTTTGCAGATTAAGAGGAGCTCTAAAAAGCGCTGCAGCTTGCGTCAATAGGCGTGTCCTCACGAGATAAGATAATGCGTTTTCTTTATAAGGACAGAGTGAGATGTTTTCAGAGTGGGTGGCAACGGAGGGAGTGGTTTTCACTAGCATCGCATTGAAGGAGGGCGATGAGGCGTAGCTGAGGCTTCCTTGGCTGCCATGAGCACGGTACTGCCATTTCGATACGTGCTTGCTCCCGGGATGGGAGCCCGATTTTTGACTACGGGACGGGGCGTTTGTACGAGGCACCGTCAGTGAGTATGGTCCCGATTAACGCTACCTTTCAAAGGAGCAGGGTATGCATAGAAACACCGCCTCCACTAAATCACACATCGCTCTCGCAGCGCTTTCACTCGTAGCTCCTACTACGGCCTCTTGGGCGCAGGAGGTTTCGCCCTTTGAAGAGGTTACGGTGCCTGGGGTGAAAGCTCAGCTTGAGAGCTCTCCGAACCGTGTATGGGAAGGGGAGTTGCCGGAGCGGGTGAGGGATCTCGCCATCGCACGTGGCCTCGATACCGCGATCATTAAGTACGAGGATAAAAAATGGTTGGTGTGCACCGATTCAAGTTGTACCTTGCTCGCTGACGCTACGAGGGAAGAAATTGCTCGCTACGAAAAACCGACAACGCTCGATGGGTTGCGCACCGGAGACACGCTCACGATTATAGGGCACAAATACCGCAGCCATATTGTCGAATCGGAGAAGGACTACGGAATACCAGGGTTGGGGAACTTTAGCAGACGACTCGATGGCACCGTGACATTTACCCCGGCTCAGGATTTTACGGGAAGTGTAACCCTCGGCAAGCGAGCGCAGGGCACTGCGCCGAAGGCTAGTGGGGCTGAGGTGTTTAGTGCTGAATACGGCCAGCAGGTCCTGCGGGATGTGAGACAGCGCATCCTCACTGAGCGCGATACTACCTTTGTGTTGGTTATCTCAGTGCCGAGCCAGTGCCCACCGTGTCGTCAGTACAAGGGTGACATCGCTCAAGCAGCACAAGAGAAGCTGGACGACCAAAAAGAAGCCTTCATCACCATCAATTTTCACAGCTTTGATGAGGCTAGTGCGGTAGCTGGCGATATTCGACTCTTCCCCACCTCAATTGTATTCCCCGCGATGGACAAAGGGGACGACGCCCCTTTTGCGGAGCTATCTAACTGGGAACAGTTGCCGTTCCTGAAAGCCGTTGGCGAGCGACCGGGATTTCTTGTAGAGGGGCGAAAGTTGGCAGGAGCTCTGCGTAGCATCATGACGGAG
This sequence comes from Pseudomonadota bacterium, assembly GCA_900299055.1. Taxonomy (GTDB): domain Bacteria; phylum Bdellovibrionota_C; class UBA2361; order UBA2361; family OMII01; genus OMII01. The sequence continues at coordinate 13,173 of OMII01000052.1, forward strand.
GCCCGTAAGGTTTCTGCAGGTGTTCGTGGCATCAAGAGCACCATGAGCGATCTTCTAAGCAAGTAGATGCGTGAATCCCCAGGCCTGGGGGAAAGGGATTCTTTGCAGTCCTTTGCCGGCAGTTTTTTCGACATATGATAACTGATTTCGTAGGTAGCTAGGAAAGAGGTGTAGCGCACCGTGGTACTGCCCAGATCTGGCTGCCTGTCGCCGCAGTGCGAGATTAAGGTTGCTCGCGTGCGACTACTCGCTCAAAGATATTCATTTTTAGGCGGAGTTGTTCGGCTGGAATTGAAAGCAGTGCGTTTTCGAGGCGAAGGGCCATGGTCTGCTCCACGTGCTGGATAAACCCTTCTCCCTGATCCGTAAGGCACACGGCAGTTGCTCGCTTATCGTCTGGATTCTTCCGTGAGGTAGTGAATCCTCTTTTGGAGAGTCGATTGCATATAGTTGTGGTAGTGCTCAGGAAAAGCCCCAGTTCTGCCGCAATCTCCGAAATGCTTTTCCGTTCGCCAGTCTCCTTTATCTTAGTTAGAACTTGCCACTCTGGGGAGCCAAGCTTTGCTCCCATAAAATCGGCGTGTATGAGGCGCAACGCTCGGGTTGCTCTTCGAAGTTGATGCCGGACTAAATGTTCTTCGCTCCTAGAATTGCACGGTGGGGTGCCCATCCCGTCGGCGATTTCCCCGAAAAAGTGAGCAAGTGATATTTGGTCGCTTTTATCAAGAGGGCTAAGAACTGCCTCTAAGTGAGCGTCTACGGTACGATCGCTTTGTTGTAAAAAATCCGCTCCCCGCTTCGTAACTTTGAGCAAGCGGAGTCTGCCGTCAATTTTTGATGTAGATATTGAAACCAAGCGTCTTTTTGCCAGTGAGCCTATAAGGGTGGCGACAGAGGTGCGTGGCATCTCCAATATAGCTGCAAGTGACCCTATATCGACTCCTGAGTGTGCTTGAATTTCGATGAGTGCATGAGAAGCGGCTAGAGATAAATTCTCCTTGGGGTCGAGGACGATGAATCTATTAAGATTCTGAAACTCTCGAAATAGCTCGAGGACTCTCTGGCCTGTTCGCGCTGACACCATACACTCTCGGATTATGGACTATGACCTGCCCCTGGTAGACAGTATCACACAAGGGCTATCCTGGTCACACCTACCTAACTATCCTGTGGAGCCTTTCAGGGTCGCGCTGGTTGCCTGGCATTGGTATGTTCAGTGCGTTCCATTGAGTTGGTTTGCCAGAAGGCGAGATGCTTTCGGTGGAAAATGTATCATCAATCTGCCCTGAGAATTTTTCGTACGAACGCTTCGCGCGATCATTTGTGTGCTCAACTTCTCCCAAAACCTTATCAGCGCCGGTCGACTGAAGGGTTAAAAGAGTGGCGTTCATCACAGTCTCGAACACTCCAGAACCTAGTGCGGACGGGGCAACCAATACCTGAACCAACCCAGCGTTCCTGGTGTTGGGATAATGAGCGTCGAGGTCACTGAAATCCTCGGTGAGCTTTCCAGGGGGAAGAAAGAATGCCAGTCCAACTAACTGGCCTTGTCGGTGGCAGAGAATGGCTTGGCAACCATCACGGATGTCTCTGCTCACTAGCTGTGGTGACACATCAGCGATGACTCCACCGTATTCGCGGATTGCGGGGTCACCAGGCTCGCGATGGTGAAGCATAATCGTGCGGCTGATCTCATTTGCCATATCGTGGAACAAAAAATCGAGACGTGAAATTTTAAGTGGCGAAGAGGCAAGGGGTTCAGACTGGAGTTGGATCGCCAGGCCTTCGATGAATGACTCGCTTTTCCAAAGTTCCCGAAACGCGGCTTTAATATTTTGTCCGGAGGCTTCAGGTAGTGAGCGGTATTGTCGGGCACTATGGGGCACGAGCAGCCACGGAGATGACTCCAGGGCAGCAAGTCCGCTATCCGCGTGCACTAAAGGGGAAGTGGGCTTCTTTTGAAGCTCGGGGTGCCACCTTGCCATCGTCGCCCAAGCGGACTGAAAGCCCTGTGAGGATTGCGGCAAGGGGTTGTAGTCTAAGTCTACTATCGAGTCATGCCACGGTGTAAGAGATTCGATCTCCGTCATTAGCCTCTGACTCACGAAGTAGCTCTGGCGCAGGTGGTCGTGTATCTCTGAAAGCTGCTCGCTGGCGAGGGGGTCACCACTTCGGATTCGATGCGTAAGAGGCGCAGTGCACTGGATAGCTCTTTCAGCAAGCAAGTTGAGGGCAGCAGACAGATCTTCTTGTAGCAGACGGCACAGTCTGTTGTGCCTGTCGCTCTGAATGCTTGTTGGATACGACGTGGGCACACCGAGCTCGTCTAACGGTATACATGCTAGATCGGACAGGTCTATCCTAGGCCCCCGTGGTCCTGTTGGACCGCCCGATGCGAGTTGCATTTCGTCCTTGATGTTTTCACGCGCGCTTGCTGGAGGAATCGTCAGCTTCGACAGGTCTATCGGTGGCCCCTGTGGTCTTGTTGGTCCGGCCACTGCAGGTGTGCCCTGAGTGGGATTTTCAGCTACTTCTGCTCGAGGGTGCGTCAGCTCCGACAGGTCTATCGTTAGCCCCTGGAGATCGGCCTGTCCCGCCGGTGGTAGCAGCGTGTCGTTAGTCATAATTCTATCCCGTCATCCTCTTATCTGCCGGGCGGGCTAAGTTGCAGCAGGTGAAGTGTAGATACAACGTAATGCGTTAGAAAAATCTCTAGTAGGTTGTAACCCATTGAAATAGCTCTTTTATAGCCTGTCGTTTTATTTGATTAGCGTATAGCTGCATGGTATTTTTCCTAATGTAACGTAATGCGTTGCATTCTACCGGCGAGTTTCGCTGGTCGAGAGGGCGGTAGTCGAGTACGCGAAGTAGGGAGCAAGAAACTCATGAGTAGCGACGTTAATGAGAACGAGATTGTCGTGCGGGAGCGAGCGGCTCTCCAGATGGCATTTGAAGTCCTCTTGCGAGGTGACCTGCTGAGCGATGTCGAGAAGGACGTACTGGTGAGAGAGATACTAAAAATTGTTTGTACACGAAATGGGGAGGCTTAGATGTGTAGTCGAGACTGTGTTGCCGGCAGCGATCGCTGGAAATCGGATGTTGAGAAACTTGCTTTGGGAGTTCCTCGTGTTGACGTGGCTCTTTCCATGCTGAAAGAGGAGCCGTTGTCGCCTGAGCAAATGGCGTCATTGCAAGCGCTGCTTGGTCGCTATCAACTGATGTCGCCAAGTTTCGGGCGTCGAGGTACAGAGCTATCAGAGGTAACAGCGGCAACGTCGGTGGGCAAGCGGATAGCTGAAGTGCATTCAGGAAAACGGCGCTTGATGATAGTAGCCGGCGGTCAAAGTGGAGTTGATCGAGCCGCCCTTGACTCTGCGTCTGAATTGACGTTGCCACATCGTGGATGGTGTCCTGAAAAACGGTGGGCGGAAGATGGAGCTATCGGTGCCACGTATCCGATGCAAGAGTGCGATAGCGGCAATCCTGCTGTGAGGACTGAGCTAAATACGATTGACTCTGACGCGACGCTGGTTCTGACGAAGGGAAAACCAAATGACGGAACGCCTCTCACGATTGAGCGAGCCGAGCGTCATGGACGGCCGACACTGGTGATGACACTTGGCGCGACCCCAGATATCGAGGGTTTCTGGCGCTGGATCGAGAAGTTCGATGTCAGAATACTCAATATTGGCGGGCCAAGAGAGAGTTTTAGTCCAGGCCAAGTGTACGAGGAATCGAGAGCAATCCTCGATCTCATACTAGATCCGACGACTCCACGAGCAAGCTAGGAGGGAGGGCAAGAGAGCAAAAAGCACCTGCGTTGGTCTGGCCGAAACAGTGAGAAAGACAAACTTCGAGCCTCGGTGTGGGGCGCTCTCGAGGAAAATGGCGCTGGTGTTGGGGAAATCTATGACTCAATCCCAGACTACGTCGGGGGGCATATCGCCGCAGAGCGACTCTCTCAGCAGCCGTTTTGGAAAGAGGCAAAGGTAATAAAATCTAACCCCGATGCTGCGCAGGGGCCGGTACGCTATCGAGCTCTTCGCGATGGAAAGTTGCTCTATATGCCTGTGCCTGAACTGGCAAAGGATTATCCTTTTGTGCTGCTAGATCCAGCAGAGCTTGCCAAGAAGGGTGTTGCATTTGAGGAGGCCGCGACACTTCAAGGCGCTCTTAAGTATGGAAAGCCGGTGCAGTTTGATGAAATGATGCCGATGGATGTTCTCTGTGTTGGCTGTGTTGCGGTCACTCGCGCAGGTGGCAGAACTGGCAAAGGTGGTGGATTTGCAGACTTAGAGCTCGGAATTTTTCGTGAGCTCGGACTCGTGCCACAGCACGGAAAAATCGTAACAACGGTACATCAATTACAAGTCGTGCCTAATGACCAGGTTCCCATGCAGTGGCATGACAGCCCTCTCGACTGGATCGTAACGCCAGAGGAAGCAATTGAGACTAGAACGCCCTACCCGCAACCGACGGGAGTCGCCTGGGATGTCGTACAGCCAGATCAATACCGGGATATCCCCTTCCTCACAGCGCTGCGCCAGGAACTTGGACGCTCGTAGTGGGGCTTTGGTTGGGATGAGGGCTCGAAGAACGCGAAACGCCTCACATTCCCTCTGCGCGTGCTCTTCAAAAGTCTCAAGAGAGAATTAAACGAAGGGGATGGCCCTGCGGGCTCAGCGCAGAATGCGAAACGTGTGTACGTTGTTCATGCCTTGTTCGCCCGCTGAAGCATCAGTGGCCGATAGTAGGTCACACAATGGCCGGGCAGTATTGATGTGCACTATCAGGGCATCAGGAGCGGCGAGCGCGTGCAGCTGAGATAGAAAGCGCCTTAGAGGTGGCTCCCCAGTCTTCGGTGGCTGAGTAGACGGCAGAGCCCCCTTTAGAAAAGAGGCGAGTGCGCACAGTGAACGCGTAGCGCCCTCGGCTGTTCGTGGTAGCAGATGCCACGATTTGGTTGCCGAGAATCAGGTTAACGGTAATTCCAGCTTTAGCGCCTGCTCCGCCCTCCGTGAGAGTTCCACTCAGACGAACGGTTGAAGTCGTTTTGCTGGTCTGTTTCTTTAGTGTGAGAGCTCGCGGTGCGGTGGTCGGATTCTCAATAGAGCCCGGAGTGTCACCGGCTGGTCTCTCGACTGCTTCCGTAGAGAGACAAATGTTACTACGACGTAGAAAACCGCGAATTTCAGCGAGGCTTCGCACTGAGTAAATCTCCGAAGGGGGGATAGAAATGCTGGGATACATGACGGTGCCTGGAGCGCCGACATCGTGAAATGCTCCCAGTGAATGGCTAATTTCGTGAGAGAATACTCCAAAAGTTGTGTCGAAAAGATGTGCTTGGCTTACACCATAGGCAAGATGTGATGTTGCGCACAAAGAGCCGATGTAGGCAATTCCGAGGATGTTGCCATCAATAGTTTTGCCGGTGAAGAGATGCTTTAGGTCGACATCGGTGTCGTATGTTGCAGCTGCGATGCCAAGATTATTGGCATTATCAGGATTTCGCACAAATTGTGATAAGAGGTAGTCAGCACGAGTAGAGCTATACGGAGACATATCGGTATAGGTGTGCTGTTTGACGATTCGAAAGGTGATGCCGAAGTTCCGGAAAAACAGAGCCTCTGAAGTGTTAATCACGCGAAGTATCTCCGCGTTACTTTCGCTGCCAAATTTGGCGTACCATTCCGGATCTGCATCCGTGCTTAATGTAGCGACTCTCGCGGATACGAGAGTTTGAGCTGTGACTTCGTCGTCTGCTGTTGATAGCGCCTCTGTGCTTGAATGACGGTGCCCATCGACGTCCTCGACTGAGGTGCTACAAGCGCCGCTTTTCCCGGCATGGCTTGGAATGCTCGACACGTGGGCGGTCGACGGGCTTGAGTCACCAACGACAGCGTGGATTGTGTAAAGCCGCCGACGACCTTTTGACCCTTTTGGTCGGCCGAGAAAGGTGATGCGAAGCTTGTTGTTGATGATAGAGAGAGCAGTGGCGGAAACGCGTGGTGAATCCGACTTTTGTAAGCCACCGCCGAGTGCGATGCGCCCCTGAAGAAATGTCACAGACGTTGAGTCTGGGAGATCCTTTCCATCAATTGTAAATGAGCGCGGCCCAGTGAAGTTACGTTTGAGGCCAAGTGATATACTAACGTGTCCCTCTCCATAGATGACGGCTTTGATTGTGACCGGTGTTATCACCTCACGGTCAAGACTTGATGCTGTGGCTGTTGATCCAAAACTCTGAGTACGTGCTACGTATTTATCCAGTCCTGTCGCTATGAACGTGGTGCGATGGGGTGTTCGAGTTTGTGCCAGACATGAGTGCGATACAAGCAAGGTGCACAGCAGCCCAGCTACGAGCCCTTGGATAACTACGAGAAATTTGCAGTGCACATACCGCTGCATGATTCACGTGTAGTACAGAAAGCGTGCCAGGGCCCACGTGGCGGCGTAGGGCCGGCTAAGGCCTCAATATATGGGCACTCTTGGATACGTAATACCTCAATCCATGGGTGAGGGACTTCCGTGTAGGTGAAAAAAGTAATGGCGGGGGCTGTTTCTGTTTGAGGCCTGGGCCTCGTCGAAGGGCTCTGTGGAGTCCGGTTTTTAGGGTCAAAATCACTTAAGTACCAGGGCTAACGTGCCGACGATTCCTTTAGGTGTGGTTTGGAGAGAATCATGCTCAGTGTCTGGCCTCGTGGTGAAAAACAGCGTAAATGCCGCGGCTCGCCATCAGTAGGGATGGTTCGATATCTTTTTGCGTTTGTCTGGTTTGCTTGCTCAGTATCAGCAGCGTTTGCACAAACGAATACCGTTGGGCTGTCCAGTTCGCTTGATGCTACGACTGCTTCAGCGCAGAAGAGTTTTGTTGATACAGCTACCAACATTACGTGGAGCTTTTGGTACAATGGTACAGCGATAGAGTTTAGCTCGTCATCAGATCAGGTGACATGGACCTCTCGTGGGACGTTGCCCTACAATACCCCGAACTTCTCAATAGCCTATAAAGTTATCAGTGGAATCTCATATCTGTTTCTTATAGGTGAAGCCAACACCCATGATGTAGTGCTCCTAAGAGGTTCAATTGCCGGCACTTCAATCTCGTTTGAAGGAGAGGTGACTGTTTTTGATGGTAGTTCGGCAAGTGACCGCTACACACTACCGGCAATACAACTCGATTCCAATAATCGAATATGGACTGCAGCTTTTAAAGATTTGGGTCCAGTAGGTGATCGACTACTCCTGACAACTCGGCGTACCTCTGGTACCGCTACTGACGCGCTAGCGTTTGAAACGGCGAGCTCTATGGGTAAGCCTGCGACTTGGGCGAATGGAATCGTGATGAGTCCTTTGAGCCTCGGAAAGATGCTGCTAGTGGTATCAGGAGAGAGTGGTACAAACATTATTCCCTACCAATACGATGGTAGCGCTTGGAGCCTTGCTACAACAGGCGGTGAGTATGGTGCGACAGTTTTTGCCTCAACCGGATTTAGCGGACATGGCACGTACACAGTTTTTGCCTCGGGCCAAAACGTCTACGTCGGGGGTGAGATCCATGAGCAAGGTCGAGCGTATGGAACAACCAATTATGCGGGCGGAGGAGGACTCCCGATAAGGGGCATAGCTCGGTGGAACGGCTCTGATTGGAGTATGCTTCGAAATGGAGTAAATCCGGATTACAACGGAGTGCTCTCCCTTAGCCAACATGGCTCAGATCTCTATGCCGGTGGTTGGTTTGGGCGAGTAGATGGTGCGAAGGCTAATCGTATCGCTATGTGGAATGGAAGTGCCTGGAAGGCTTCCGCTCCTTTTTCGACAAGCCTCAATAGCTCCGTCTACCAACAGGCGTGGATCGGTGACGATCTCTACGTTGGTGGAAACTTCACGAAGGCGGGAGATGTCACCGTTAACTACATAGCTAAGTGGGATGGAAGCGCTTGGAGCCCCTTGGGTAGTGGCTTAGGTTCGACGATGGGTACAGTGGGGCGCTTACTCGAAGTGTATGGAAATGAATTGTATGTGGCTGGAAGCTTCACGCAAGCGGGTGGTATTGCTGTCAATTATATTGCGAAGTGGAACGGCACATCATGGAGCTCAGTTGGTGGGGGATTTAACGCTGCGCCTCGAGCGATGGCCGTATACGCAGATGAGCTCTACGTGGGAGGAACGTTCACATCAGTTGACGGCATCGCGGTTAATCGCATTGCGAAATGGAACGGTACTGCGTGGAGCGCCGTTGGGACAAGCTCCTTCAACAACACCATCTCGAAACTGGAGGTCATAGGGTCCGATCTCTACGCCGGCGGATCTTTTACTGCGCCTGCAAGCTATGCGGCGAAATGGAATGGCAGTGCTTGGAGCAGCATTGGCTGGACAAGAGGAAACACGATAAACGGCTTTGCTGGGGTAGGAAGTGACCTGTATGTAATGGGAGGTACGCAGGAGGGATTGTACAGGTACAACGGAACGTCGTGGCGACCTGCAGGAGGCGGGATCGATGATACTATCTACTCGGTTATGGTCTCTGGGAGCGACACCTATATCGCAGGTGCTTTTACGCAGGCTGGAGCTACCGCTGTTAATCGGGTTGCGCGCTGGAATGGGATTTCGTGGAGCGCGCTGGGAGGCGGCGTTGATGGTACGGTCAACGCAGTCGTTGGAGGTGGTTCAGATACCTACTTTGGAGGAGCTTTTACCAACGCGAATTCAAGCTCCGCCAATCGAATTGCGAAGTGGAATGGTAGCGGTTGGAGCGCGCTTGGGAGCGGGGTTAACAATACCGTTACCAGTCTTGCAACCGTAGGTAGCGATGTATATGCAGGGGGAGCATTTACAGCTGCTGGAGCTGTTTCAGCGAATAGGATAGCAAAGTGGAATGGCACCGCCTGGACTGCACTTGGGAGTGGCGTCAACAGCACCGTTAACTGTCTTGTAAGTTCCGGTAGCGATCTATACGTGGGGGGATATCTCACGGCTGCCGGAGCCGTAGCAGCCAATAGGATAGTGAAGTGGAACGGCTCTGCGTGGATCCCTCTGGGATCAGGGGTGAATAACATTGTGAACGCTATTGCGGTAGCGGGCTCGGATGTCTACGTGGCGGGAGCCTTCACTGCAGCGGGCGCCGTTGCTGCCAATAGAGTGGCGAAGTGGAATGGGACTGCCTGGGAGGCGTTGGGTAATGGTCTTACTACGACGATTTCGAGTCTGCAGTTGGTGGGAAGTTATCTTTACGCTGGCACCTCAGCTGGTGTCTACAAGTGGGATGGATCCTCCTGGACCTCGTTTACGACTCGCTTTCAAAGCGCCAATTCGATGGTGTCCGTCGGAAGTGACATATACGCTGGCGGAACCGGGTCTCTAGGCATTCTTCGCCCCGTGGCAGTCAGCGGCCAGGTGCCGCTGACACAGCCTGTGTTAGTTTCGGATGCTCCGGGCGGCCCATATATGTTCTACGTCGCGATTAATTACGGCGGTCTGTATGATGTAACCTATGACCTTGTGATGAAATCGTACTCAGAGGCAACAGGGTCCTGGAGTGCTCCTGTTACCGTGCATGCGTCCAAGGTGTCAGGGAACGGCGCGGTAGTTTCACATGGCGAAGGGTACTACGCGAAGACGGGCAAGATTGGCGCGTGGTTTATCGATAACAGTAGTGTGATGTACACCGAAGCCAGTGCTCCATACACCTCGTGGTCGACGCCGGTGGTAGTGAGCTCGGATGGTAATCCTCGCAACATATCTGTGATTCCGGCTAGTGGCTCTCTCGATCAGATCAGTGCCATCTGGAACCGCGAGGGGGCATCGTTAGGTGAAGTCGTCTCTTCCTTGAGTGGCCCTACGCCAACGCCAACGATCACTCCGACCGAAACGCCGACTAACACTCCTACGAACACGCCCACCGACACGCCTACGGATACACCAACGAACACTCCGACGGTGACTCCGACGGCAACGCCGACAAATACTCCAGTTAATACTGCAACAAACACCCCGACGAGTACGCCTACAGCAACGCCTACTCCGACATCAACGTTGCCGGTGAACTCAGTTGGCGAGCCGGCTGCTGGCATGATTGAGGATGCACAGGGGGCCCCGGTTGGCGGGGTTCTTGTCTATGTGCTCAATGTGGGGCTGGGTACCACTGAGGAGAATGGGGCGCTCTTTATGTCCGAGCTGCGACCAGGAAATCAATACTCAGCGTACTTAAAGAAGGAAGGATACGACTTTGGTTCCTCAGCAGTGACGTTTGACGGGGGGAGTGGGTTGCGGGTGTCGGGTAGTCCAAAACAAGCTGGGCCATCCAGTTGTGCTCAGGAACTCCTGACTCCGAAGCTGCAACGCATTGGCACTGCGGCGACAAAGCTCTACGCTGGTGCCGCTGCAGATTTTACCAGGCTAACATCGGTTTCCACTGACACCTCATACATATCGCCACCTGTGACTCTTGCCGAGCGTGCATTGACACAACTGAATCAGGCGCTTGTTGCTAATTACCTCATCCCAGCGATAGACGTTCAATGCCCGGTAAATGCGGCTACGACGACCCCGTGTTATCGCGTGTCGCTACGCTCTGATCGAAGCGTCATGAAGAGCGCAATTCGGGCACTCCGGAGCGAGCCTCTTCTCGCCAACAGGGAGCTTCGACAAAGTAAGCTGCGTTCGCTAGCTGGGTCACGCATGACAATCGCTTCAATTAAAAAGACTCATGCCAGAGCTATGCGCATTCTGCGTCAGATCCCCCCTGATACTACGCACTGCCCGTGAGCCAGCTCGTGTCGTGACGTCGCTCCGGTTGTTACTCGGAGAAGCTATGTTCCGGTGCTGGATATGCTCCGGATTTTACCTCTCGTACGAAGCGCTCGAGAGCGCCCCGAATACTGCCGCTTTCCTCAAGAAAGTTTTTAGCGAATCGAGCGCGCTTGCCGGGAGTCACATCGAGGATGTCATGCAAGACGAGTACCTGTCCTGTCATGTGAGGACCCGCTCCGATACCGATGGTCGGCACCGTAAGAGTCTCCGTAAGGCGTTTGCCGAGAGAAGAGGGGATAAGTTCGACGAGAATAATGTCAGCTCCGGCACTTTCAAGTGTTCGAGCGTCAGCGAGTAACTGTTCGGCCGCCTTGTGGTCTCGTCCCTGCACCCGATATCCGCCTAACGAGTGGACGCTTTGAGGAGTTAGTCCGAGGTGGGCGCACACAGGAATTCCACGCTCGGTCAGAAAGCGTACCGTTGACGCGAGCCAGGCGCCCCCTTCGAGCTTAACCATTTGAGCTCCTGCAGCCATGAGTGTGGCCGCGTTGCGATACGCCTGCGCCGGTGACTCCTGATACGAACCAAATGGCATATCCGCCATGAGCCAGCTCTTTCCTTTGCGTCGCGCAACGCAGCGCGTATGGTATGCGATATCCTCTACCGTCACAGGGAGGGTGGACTCGTGCCCTTGCAGCACCATGCCAAGCGAGTCTCCCACCAGCAGGATGTCGACGCCACAGTCGTTCATCAGAGAAGCAAACGATGCGTCATAGCAGGTAAGCATCGTAATTCGGTCGAGCGAGCTGCGCCGCGACCGAAGGTCGTTGATCGTGACCGCCTTGCGGATGTGAGAGTCAGGTGGTGTATCGCTGATACTCATGAGTGCTTATGCTATGCCGCCGACGCAACCTTCTGGCTTGGCACGGAGACGTTTGAGGGCTCTACTGAGAACCCATTTGATGGAGACTCCCACAGCAGGTAGGTGTATCCGCCGAGGCTCTCTTTGTAGCGGCTCATGAATTTTGCTGAGTCTTCAGCGCTCATCGTGCCGTTACGAACGGCTAGATCGATCATGCGGTTGAGCCCATTAAGAAGATCGTCGCCACTATACTGCACGTAGCTCAAGACCTCCTTAATCGTGTCCCCCTCAACGATGGAGCTGATTCGCGGTGCGCCTGTCTCGTCAACTTCGACGTGCACGGCGTTTGTGTCACCGAAGAGGTTGTGCAGGTTTCCAAGACACTCTTGATAGGCTCCTACAAGAAAGATACCGATGTAGTACGGCTGATCGCCCTTGTATGGGTGAAGATCGATGTGACGTTGTACACCATGCAGGTCGATGAACTTATCGATTTTTCCATCGCTGTCACACGTGAGGTCGGCGATTACTGCACGTCGACTGGGCTCAGTGGCTAGTCGATGGATCGGCATCATCGGGAAAAGCTGCTCGATTGCCCAGTGGTCAAGAATCGATTGGAACACCGAGAAGTTGCAAAAATAGGTGTCTTTGAGCATTCCTTCAAGGGCTTCAAAGTCCTCGGGGATGTGCTTGAGTTCATTCCTGAGACCGTTGATTCGGGTGAAGAGGAACCGTAGCGATCGCTCGGCATATGCGCGTTCCTCAAGGGTAATATTCCCTTGAATAAAGCGCTGCAAGAACTCATCGCGCAATGCTAATGCGTCGCTGAATGTCTCGTGACAGTTCTTTAAGCTTAGATCCCTGTACAGGATGTTGAGCTCGCGCAGTTTATCGTCATCTGACGGAGCAGATTCGAGTTGTGTCGGTGGCTCTGGAACCTCAGCTACATCCATAACCTCAGTTACAAGCACTGCGTGGTGCGCTACGAGTGCTCGACCTGACTCGCTGATGATGTTTGGATGTGGTGTGCCAGATTCATCACACGCGGTCGTGATTTCCCACACAACATCACGTGCATACTGATCAGTCGTGTAGTTCATCGATGATTCAAAGTTGGTTCTGCTTCCATCGTAGTCGACGCCTAGGCCGCCTCCAACATCAAGGAACTCGATTGAGGGGCACATCCGGTATAGCTCGGTGTAGACGCGCGCCGCCTCTCGCATTCCCTTCTTGATAGCATTAATCGACGTTATCTGACTTCCCATGTGAAAGTGGAGAAGCTTCACGCAGTGGGCCATTCCTCGCGCTTGAAGCTGCTTGACTGCTTCAACAATCTCAAAGAGAGCGAGGCCGAATTTTGCGTTCTCTCCAGCCGAACCCGCCCATCTGCCGGCGCCTCGGTTTGATGGATTCATACGCAATCCGATCTCGGGCGTGACTCCGATAGCCTCACTGGCACGAATAATCGTGTCGAGCTCGTAAAATTGCTCGACCGTGATAATTGGTCGAAGGCCCAACTTGCTCGCCATGAGTGCGAGCTCAATAAATTGATAGTCTTTGTACCCGTTGCAGAGTAAGAGGCCATGCGGGAGATCGTGGTTGGCGAGTACCGCAAGCAGCTCTGGCTTGCTACCGACCTCTAATCCAATGGTGCTGCCGTCGACGGCTTTTTTGATGCTGTCTACGACCTGACGCTGTTGGTTTACCTTGACCGGATAGGTAAGTGTGTAATTACCCTTGAAGTCACATTCGGCGATCGCCTTGTTAAAGGCGTTGTAAATTCCCTGCGCGCGTTGGCGGAGGATTCCATCAAAGCGGATCAAGAGCGGCGGCTTAACACCACGGCGTACGACATCTTCGACGATGGTGTGCAGATCGATCGAGGGGCGATTGGTGTCCGGCTGCACCTCGACGTTGCCACGTTCGTTAATCTTAAAGTATCCCGCACCCCAGCCTTCGATTCGATACTGCTCGCTGCTTTTTGAAATATCCCATGAGCCCATGTCTGCGCTTCTCCTTGGTTATGCTTGGTTAGGTTTGATGGTTGAGTAGAGAGGACTGTTCCCGATGCGCATCGAACACACGATAGCGGGGAGCATAGCGATTAATCGTTTTGAGGTTGCGGATATCTGCAATGTTTTTTGACGACTACAAACGGGGAACCGGTCGAATATGTTCATCAGCTTCTTCACTATGAGAAGGCAGGTTTCCAGCTGCCGCTCTCAAATTTCTTCACCCGCTCTTGTGGTCTCTCAACTTCCACGAGAGCTATCTCTACTCGTCTGGAGTTGTTCCGCTCTACTGGTTCTATCAGAGTCTCTGATAGTAGGTAGAGAGGAGGCTCGACGAGCGCTCGCACGCTCCTGACGTACAGGAGCTGTGATGAAGAGCAGATGGGTTCCCACGCCACTGCGCTCACACTGCCGAAAATGTAATGTAAATCGGCGACGTACGCAAATTTTTTGCTGACGAAACCCAGGTTGTTTATCGAGCGCTCGAGCGCTGAGCGAAGGTAGCCGGTGGAGGCTGAGGCACGGTGAAGACAACAGCGGTTCCTTCGCCTTGCCGGCTCAAGATGCGCAGCTCTCCGCCGTGGAGTCTAGCTATTTTGCCGCAAATTGAGAGCCCGAGACCGGAGCCCTGCGTTGTTCGACTGGCGTTTGTGCCTCGGACAAAAGCTTTCTGAACGCGGTCTAGTTCGGATTCGGGGATGCCCATGCCGGTATCTGAGACCGTAACGCGAACACCAGCGGAGCAGGGTTCAAGGAGCACCTCGATTCGGGCGCCCTGTGGTGTGTAGCGGATGGCATTTTCGATGAGGTTGCGGATAAGTCGCTCAAGAAGTTGGATGTTTCCAAACCCAAGTGGCAGGACGGGGGAGATCTCAGTGCGCACTCGGAGAGCACGTTGGTCGAATACCTGGCTGTAGCTCATAACGACATCCATGACGAGGTCGGCCAGCGACAGGGGCTCCATCTCAATCCCGTCCGGATTCAGCTCGAGCTTGGTCACGTTATGAAGGTCGTTAATCAGATTCGAGGCTGATTGGGTGCTTCGCAAAGCGACGGTGACACATCTCTGCGTGTCAGCATGACTGAGTTTATCGCCCTTCTCTAAGAGTGTCTCAAGGTAGCCCTGTACGGCGGACAAGGGGCCCCGCAGGTCGTGAGAGATGGTCGCTAGCGATGTGTTAATTGAGCGGCGTTGTTGGTAGAGCGCTCGAGCGAGTACCCCGCCCACGAGAAGTACGACGAGCAATACTGTGCCGGTAGTAAGAGCACTTATTTTCAATCCCAAAAACGAGTGAGCGCCGGGCAGATGATGTACTCCGTCTAGCACGACGTATAGATAGTACTCGCCGCTCTGAAGTCGGAGCGGCGCCACTGATATCGGATGTTGAGCAGTTACATTGTGAGGGTCATCGCCGAGTACGGTGAGGGTTGCGGCGGTGTTTGCTGAGGCAGTGAGCATCGATTTAGTCGACACAAAGGGCAGCGAGACCCGGCCATAGGAGGGGGGCGATATCCGCACAATTCCAAGGTGGTCGGTGATATATATTCGGACGGCAGGGTTAAGGGAGGCTAACGATTGAAGGCGCTCTGACACCTGATTCATGTCGGCAGCCTCACTAAAAACCCTCAGTCGGTCGGCAAAATGGCGTGCTACATCATGATTTGCTGCAGAGGTTGCTGAGTTTATTGCGGTAGAGGACATCCTTGCGGTTGACCAGGCGAGCAACGCGCAGAGCCCCAGCACGGTACCTGCCAGAGATATCATGGCAATGATGGTAGCGAGTCGGTGCCGCCGAGATATAACGCCGCCGCGTATGCGCCCAACGAGTCGCCAGAAGCTCATACTACTCCTTGCCTGGTTGTTCAGAGGCGCTTACGCATCGATAACCGACACCCCACACCGTTTGGATAAAAAACGGCGCGGCTGGGGATTTCTCGATCTTTGTCCGGAGGCGATTGATGGTGGTGTTAACGGTGTGTTCGTATGCTGATGATGTGTATCCCCAGACCCCGTGCAGGAGTTGATCTCGGGTAAAAGCTCGGCCGGCGTGCTTAGCCATATAGAAGAGTAAGTCGAATTCGGTGCTTGTGAGCTCGACAGGGTTTCCGTGACGAGAGACTGTTCGACTGGCGGGGTCGATTCGAAGTCCGTGCAGCGTAAGGCTAAGGTCTGTGTTGTGGGTAAGTTCGGGGGCGCGCCGCAGAAGCGCCTTAGCTCGCGCTACTATCTCGCGCACACTAAAGGGCTTCGTCACGTAATCATCGCAGCCTAATTCCAGGCCCAGTATCTTATCAACCTCCTCGCAGCGAGATGTTAGCATCAAGATACGAGCCGAGACGTTGTGGGCTCGCAGTTCTCGCAAGATCTCAATTCCACTTTTCCCGGGTAACATACAGTCTAGGATAACGAGGTCGTACCCGTCGCTTATTCCCAGCTCGAGGCCCTTGGTTCCTGTGTGCGCACAGGTCACAACGAAGCCGTGTTCTTGTAGATGAAGCGTGAGCAGCTCCGTGATGGCAGCGTCATCTTCGATGATCAGAACCCTATTCATATCCCACCCGCAACAACCTCTACGCGTCGCTCGTACATCTCAGGCGCGCGTCGGCACTTGTTCTCTCTTGTCGGTGATATGCGGTTTTGGGCAGAGGGTGTGCGGTTCGACCGCGGAAAACGGGCCAATCAGTTGTTTAGCCTACGAGATTCCCCTAGGGCGATGGCTGGGGCAGATAGTAGCTCGAGCTGCGGGGCAGCTTTGGTGCCATTACTCCGTCGCTGTCGGTGTTTCCGGCTGGAGGCTCGTTACAGGCACGTCCTTGGCGGCACTTGCTTCCGCTGCGTCGTCACATGGCGTTGGGGTGAATGTAGCGCTTGGGGATGCGAGAAGCGGAGCGCGCGGTCGAATCCTGAAGGTATTTCCGAATAGTGCCGCCGCAAACATAAACGCCAGTGGATACAGCGGTAGGAGATAGCGCGGAAACTTAACTTGAAAATAGCCAGTGGCCATGAAGAACACGAGCAGGAAGGTCAGGGGGATGACTTCGGAGCGCAGAGGCTTCGCAAGGAACTCTTGGCGCAGCACCTTGTCGATCGATTCTAGTAGTACGCGCCCGGTTGCGACGCCGATTCCGAGAATAGCGACTATAAACAGCGGCCAGCCCATCGTGTACCAGAGCATCTGCTGTAAGTGGTAGATGTAGGGCAGGGTGTGGGCGTATTGAATAGTGTACGGAGGGCGCCAGTAGCCTCGCACCATGTTTGTCTGCTCACTGGTGTGATGCTGGAACGTTTGAAAGTCTAGGATCGCATACGGTTCAGCGAGTGTGAAGACGAGCACCCCAAGACTCAGCGCGGCAAAAAGGTGCGAGAGCGAGAGCGATATCCGTCGGAGGGCATAGCTTGTCGCCGCAAGAAACGGAATTGAGAGCGGAATGATGCACGCCTGCTCAAGAACCCGGTATCCAAGCACACGAGGCCAACCCTTCCAGTAGATCAACTTCAAGGTGACTATCATCAATACGATTGATACGAGCAGAGTTCCTAGCGCCTGGAGCGGACGACGCCAGTTGTTGTGCGGTAGCCACTCTCGCAGTGTGGATATTGCTACCACCAAGGCGAGCGGGACGAAGAGGAACGCGGAGCTTATCTTTGTAGCGGTAGCTAAACCGGCGCAGGCTCCAAACACGAGATGCGACGAGAGGGTCCTATTCTCGTACGCTTTAACCAACGCAATCAATGACACCAGCGCCAGTGTTGTGAGGGTGATATCGCTGGTAAAAAAACGGGAGAGTTGGAGGTGGAAGACATTCACCGCCAGGAAGAAAGCCGCGATAAGACCAACGAGCGATCGGCGGTAAACGAGTAAGCTGAGGTAGTAGCAGAGCCCCACGGCGATTGTGCCCATGACGATACAAAAAGCGCGGCCGACGACGAAGAGTCCATCGTACGTCACTGCGTTTGGTTTAAAGGGCTTTACGAGGTGAGCGAATCCCCATGCTGCGTAGAACGAGAAGCTGCCGTACGCGAACGACTTGGGGTTCATCTTGTTAGCTTCAAGGGAGCTGGTAACGTTGACGATGTGACGCTCGTCGGGATGGGTCCCAATGGCGTGCTCAAGGCCGGTGAGGCGAAGGCCGGCGGCCGCAATCATGATGATGAATAGCAGGACGAGGTCCCAGCGGCGTGAGATAAGCCAAACGGTCGTGCGATTAGGTTCTTTCGACATAGGGTAAAAGGTAGCCCCTCAAGGGGGGTGTGGACAATCACCTTTTCGGTTGAGTTTGCCCTGTCTATGACCAGAAGGTTCCATGATGAGATAGCAAATCTGGTCTCGCCAAACCGCCCGTAACATTTAAAGATACGGGGGTATGAGACTCTCGGACCTAATTAAGCGACACCTCGGCAAGGCTATCTTTTTGTTCGTCGCGGGCTACAGCCTGGTATACGCGATAGCATTCATTCACCTCTACTCCATGGAGCATCCGTACCGGCTGGCGAGTGCCTGGATATACGAGCACGTTCCAGCGGGGAGCACGATCGTTGCTCCTCATTGGGATGATAAGATCCCGGTGACTCTGCCTGGCCCAGGCAATCGGGTGCCGCAGATCTACAAGATGGATGGCCGCGAGTTTGAGTTGCCGGTGTATGAGCAGGACAATCCGCCAAACATTCAGTTGTTACTGAAGAGGATTGCCGCAGCGGATTATATTTCTTTTGCTACCCCGCGCACTCCCGATTCCATCCCTCGCATCGAGAAAGAGTATCCACATACTACAGCGATCATCCAGCTGTTGTGGGCAGAGAAGTTGGGGTTTTCATTTGCGACTTCGGTTAAAAATCGACCCGCGTTTTTAGGGATTACGTTTAATGATGACCTCGCGGATGAGAGCTTTTCAGTATACGACCACCCTAAAGCGGTCATTTTTAAGAATGAGGAGCGGCTCTCAGCAGAAGAACTGTGGTCGCGAGTGATGCGGGTTGATGACTATCGACCACTGCCCTCGATGAACGAGATCTTGTTGATGGATCAGGGCGGATGGACGCCGCAGCGCACGTTGTGGAGGCCTGAATGGACCTCGATAGTACGTAGCGTAGCATTTGCGCTGGTGATCGGTTTGGCCTTGTGGTCGTTAGTTGCAGGATCACGCGTTTCGTCGTCGCTCATGGGGGTCGTGATTGGCTTCGGAGGTGTGGTAGCCACCCTGGTTGCCGTTGTTGCGAGCCAAGTGCGGCTCCTGCCTTTCACTGGAGCGGCAGGAAGGTTCATCGCACTGGGTCTTGTAGCGATGGCCCTCGTTAGGCTGTCGCTGCAAGCTCGGGCACGGTCGCGTGTGTGGGCCTCGCTGCGAGATCACGGGCTGTGGTTGGTGATCACGATTGCTGCCACGCTGATGATCGTGCGGTTAGTAGCGGCACCATCTGGTGTCGTTCCGTTTGTGGGGGAACAAGGCTCGGCTCACTATCTTGCGTATGTTACGCGCGCTGAGACCCTTGATCTTGAGGCCATGCCCCGCCTGGGAGTGATGCCGGCGGTTGTTGTGCCGGTCGCTTGGCTTCTTAAGTCAACGGCAGTGCCGTTCTCGCTACTCTATGAAGTCGCCAGTGTGCTGATCGGATTCACGCAAGCGTGTGTGCTCTACTCACTCTTTGCGCTTCTGTTCAAAAAGAGGGGAGCCGTTGCCCTCGGTGCGGTGCTGGCGTCAGTGCCACTGACCTACCTGCTGTTCGGTGCCTCAACAGGCGTCGGTAGTGAGCCAAGTGAGCGTGCACAGTTGTCGCCGGAGCGAGTCGCGTTTGTTCGTTGGGCGAATGCCACCATAAAAGGCGCACCAAGCTTTGTAGAATCGTGCGACGACACAACTGGGCCGGATGTTGTTCGGCAAGCGGGGCTCCCAGTCGCGAGAGATGTCGTGCTCGAGGATGGGCAACGTCTGTGCGCTGTTGTAGATCCCGAACGGGCATTCAAAGCAATGATGCAACACCACCTACAGTTCTTTGTTACACCTGCCGTAGGTCAGAGTGTCTCCCCTGCTAGTCGGGAGCGTCTTGCTACCTTTAGCGCCAAGAAAGAGCTGTTCTCTGCGATCTATCAAGACGAGAGAGTGGTCGTGTTTGCCCCCGCTTTTGCAAAGCTCTATCGGTTCGAGGGGTGAGCCCTCTGGTGTTGCGGAGCTTTTTTATTTGTGAAATTCGGATGTCAGACGTTCGATGAGCGAGTTTATATCGACGCGCTCGTAGCTCATGAGAATGTTCGAGGCGAGCGCGTTGTGATCATCAGGTCGAGAATTCAGCGCGATACCATGAAAGCGAGCTCCTAAGCGGGTGTGTAGCCCTCCGAGCGCGGGATCTACTGGCTGGTGGGATCCTTGGTCACAGAACTTTCGTAGGAGGGCCCCCAGGAGTGGAGCGAACGCACCGTTTTGTAAGGGGTTCCAGTCTGACTGCGGGTCGGGTCGCTCGAGTAGGCTAAGGACTTTTTCGTCAAAAATTCTCGGATGCTCCGCCCGCAGCCAGTTCACAAAGTGGCGCGCTTGCGGGTTCGGAACCTCACGGCCTTTACGGGCGCTTTTCTGCCAGCGCAGGATAGCTTCAAGACGGATCTCTTTCGAGAGCTCTGGAGGGAGTTCTTGAATATCACCAAAACGCTCGAGCTGATGGGATTCTCTAGCCCTGGGAGAGTCAGCGCGGCGTGTAGTTGTCTCGCACCCGATGATGTAGTTGATCAAAAGCTGAGCTTTGTAGTGTGGGTGGAAGTCTAGGAAAGTGTCAATCGAGCCATGGTTCTCTTGGACGACTTGATCGAGGGTTCTATAGAATCGTGGTAGAGCTCCTCCCGCGCGACTAAAGGCTATCACTCCATCTTTGCCGAGACCTGTGGCTAGGGCGTCGCTTGCGTGAATGAGTGAAGTTGAAACTGAGGTGCCGTCTGAGGTTGTCGCGCGCTCTTTGTGCACGATGATCCAGAAGTCGTAGAGATGGGAACCGTGTGCATCGTAGTGCGCGGGGTTCAGAGCATCTTGGTACCGCGTGAGGTGTGAAGAAGAGGTAAAGAAAATTGCTCCTGCCTGAACTATGGCCCCATCTTTTTGGAACTCAGCCACAAGCACCTGTTGGTTGTGAACAAGCTCTGTGATCTGGTGCGTGCTAAGGTGTATTTGAAAATCGGCGGGGCTTTTACCCTGAATCTCAACGATTGACGCTAGATCTGCTGCAGTGGCGCACCGAACGGACACAGGGTTGCTGATAGACGGAGAACGCGAGGTGGTAGTAAAGGTAAAGTGCTCTCGTAGAATGCTTTGTCGAATCTCTTCGCTTCCAAGGCCGCTTGCGCAGGAGGCGTGGGGTGGAAAAAAGTGTTGCTGCTCAGATAGTGGGTCCATACCGTGTGAAACAAAGCATCGCAGGGCTTGTGGCGGCGTTTGAGCCGGATGTCCCCTTCGACGAAGCACCTCTTCTTCTATAGTGGCGTGTTGGTATTTTTAAGCAAGCGAAAGGTGCCGTGCTCCCGATGGAGTCATGTGTGTGGCCAGTGGGTGTTGCGATCAGGCTGCATAAGGCTCTAATGATTCGGAAAAGCGGGCCTTAAGTCCTGATTTCGAGGTCCTCCGTGACCTGGGCGTTACGACCCATCGCCACGATACGTAGCGCATAGTGCAATAATGAACGTCTGCATTGTGGGGTAAGTGTCTGGTTCAGGTCGTGTGTACCTTTCGGGTTGGCTGTGTTCTCAACGGAGCTAGGCTTTGCATTCCGTACCTCACGATACATGGAGCCCTGGAGGGGATGGCGGTCATACTCTATACCCGATGGTAGAGTAGATGGTCGGGGGCTTGAAGACGACCTTGCTCTAAGCCATACAGCGGCGCTAGCCTATCGACGGAAGATGTCGCTGTGGTTCGCTGGTTTAAGGGGCCGAGCGAATGCGCGTTTTCCAAATGGCTGATATCGCCCCTGAGAGGCAACTAATGACCCAAGCAGTACGTAAAGAGCCGATGCCTGAGATGAGTACCGCGCGAGCTGTAGACGTGACAGTAGGAGCCCTTCATCTCCAAGATGTCCCCACGCAGCAAGCCTCGGTGTTGCCTGATCGCCGTGTTCGAGTGTGGTGGATGGCGACGGGGCTCATGGCAGCTATGGCAGTCCTCTTTGTTGTTTCGACTGCGACAGTTTCGACACTTCCGTGGATGTCGCTGGTACGGGCTTTCTCAGAGGCTGCGCTCGTAGGATCCCTCGCCGATTGGTTTGCGGTCACAGCCTTGTTCCGTCGGCCACTTGGTTTGCCTATTCCACATACTGGAATTGTTCCTCACAACAAGGCTCGGATCGGGAAAAGCCTTGGGCTCTTCGTGCAGAGAAACTTCTTAACAGAGAAGGTGCTCGATGAGCACGTGGTAAACATCTCTGGCAGCTTTGCGAGAATACTCCAGAACCCCGCGGCCCGGCAGAGAGTAGTGGGCCGGCTGCGCGCTCTGGTGCCTCACGTATTGGAGGTGCTTCGAGATGCAGAGATTAAGAGCTTCTTGAATGGCCAGATCGAAGAGATGATCCGTGGGACAGATGTGGCTAAGACTGCCGCGAAGATGCTTCGTATGCTCACAGCAAACCAGATGCATGAGACGTTGCTTGATGAGTTTCTTGGGCAGCTTCAGCAGTTTTTTAGGTCGAATCAGTTGTGGTTCCGACAACAGCTGCGGGAGGCGAGTCCATGGTTCGTTCCCGAGATGGTGGATCGAAAGATTTTTGACGCTATCATGCGTAAAACAGAACAGACCCTGAGCGACGCCTTGGGTAATCGTGATCATGAGTTTCGCAAGCGGATTCTCGATGCGGTGTACGGGTTCATGGTAAAGCTCGAGACTGCTCCCGAATTACAGCGCAAGGCGGAGTCGCTCAAGACCCTTCTTTTACAGAGTGACTCATGCAGACAGTACGCAGACAGCATTCGAGAGAGTGTTTTGGCCGCTATTGATGCTGATGTCGAAAAGCGAGAGTCAGTTTTGCTGGGGGCGTGTGAGCGGGCGCTACAAAATCTCGTTGATACTCTTTCCGCTTCTCCGAAGCTTCAGCATAAAGTTAACCGCTTTATCCGAAACATCTTAAGTACCCTTGTGGGGCCTGAGAGTACCTACGTGGCTGACCTAATCGCTAAAACAATTGATGGTTGGGATACGAAGACGTTGGTCTCTAAACTTGAGGAGCAGGTAGGAGCGGATCTCCAGTACATTCGCATCAACGGAACGCTAGTGGGAGGAATGGTCGGGCTCGCACTGTACGCTATTGGGCGCTGGCTTAGCTAGACACAGAGCGTGCCAGCCGTACAGCTACGTTGTAACACGATTTAAATCCGGCAAGAGGTGGCAGGCAGATCCTGCCACCAACGATCCCTTCTTATCGAGGACGGCTTGCGTAGTGTGCCGCTACAATATCCCAGTTGATCAAGTTCCATACGGCGTCGAGGTAGTCGGCGCGTCGGTTTTGATAGTTGAGGTAGTAGGCGTGCTCCCAGACATCAACGCCAAGGATCGCGTGTTTGCCCTCCATCAGAGGATTGTCCTGATTTGGTGATGAGGTGATTGCCAGCGAGCCGTCTCGATTGGATACGAGCCATGCCCAGCCGGAGCCGAAGCGACCTAGGCCGGCAGTCTTAAACTTGGCCTTGAACTCATCAAAGTTTCCAAACGCAGAGTCCATTGCCTTTGCGAGGTCTCCGGTCGGAGCTTCACTCCCACCTGGAGTGAGGAGCTTCCAGAAGAAGTCGTGATTCCAGTGACCTCCACCATTGTTACGTACGGCCGTCCGAATGGCATCGGGGACGGTGTCGAGGTGAGCCAGAATCTCCTCGAGGGGCTTGGCTGCGAGTGCCTCCTGATCCTTGAGGGCGTTGTTGAGGTTTGTAACGTATGTAGCGTGGTGCTTGCCGTGATGAATCTCCATCGTACGGGCGTCGATGTGTGGCTCGAGCGCATCGGTCGGATATGGAAGCGGCTTCAGTTCGAATGTCATGGTAGGCTCCGTATGCACGTTTGTAGACCCCTGTCATAACGCCGTCGGGCGCCTCGTGGCAAGGGGTAGTTGGTGCACGTAGGCCTGCGCGGGCCGGTCCTATGAGCAGGATTTGACCTTAGTTCTCGCGTGACTTCGCGAGCCCAGCGCTCGATGCGCCATTCGGGTTACCTCCTCGGCGCTTACTCCGATCAATATAACTCCCCCGATAATTGCGAACTCAAGTTGGGTTGGTATATCAATCAAAACGATAGCGTTCCTGAGTACCTGCATGAGCGTTGCACCGATCAGGATGCCGACAATGCTGCACTCCCCGCCGCGTAGGCTGCATCCGCCAAGAACCGCCGCGGCGATCGCGTACAGCTCGTAAAAATTCCCAAAATCTGCGGGCTGCGCCGAGTTTACATCGAGGATAAAGAGCACTCCGGCGAATCCCGCTAGAGTTGCACATAGTGTGTAGGAGATGATGGTGACGCCCTGGGTGTTGATGCCACTGAATCGGGCGGCGGTCTCGTTTTTTCCCACGGCTTTGAGGTAGAGCCCGAACGGTGTGTGGTTAAAAATGATTGCGGCGAGGGCCATAATCCCAAATGTAACCAGAACGAGACTGGGGATGTTAAACGGTAGAAGGCCGCCCAGTGTGAAGCGAGTGAGGGCGAGGCTTCGTAGCCCTTCGTGCGTCAGACCAAATCCTTGTGTCTGATCGCCTGTGATGCCTCGGGCCAGACCACGATAGACAAGAAGGCCGCACAGGGTGACGATAAACGGCTGGAGTCGAAGCTTTGTGATGAGCACTCCGTGACCGAATCCTATCATAATCGCCATCGCAAGCAGAGCGGGCAGCGCTATCCAGAGCGGGAGGCCCTGTGTGGTTACCATCCATGGGAGGAGGGTTCCCACAAGGCACACAACGGATCCAATCGAGAGGTCGATGCCTCCGCTTGTGATGACGAATGAAACGGCCACACTCAATAGTGCAAAGAGTGCCGTGCGGCGTAGCACGTTCTCGATGTTGACCGGCGCGAGGAATCGGTCGTTGAGCATATAGGTGCACAGACACGCCGCGAGAAGAATGAGAAATAGCCCGACATTTTTTTTCATGCTGCCTCCGATATTTGGTGTGCCGCAAGGCTCATCACGGCGTGTTCAGAGAACTCGCTTCGAGCAAGCTCTCCAGATACCTCGCCTTCGCACATAACGACGACTCGATCGGAGATACCGAGTATCTCCTCAAGTTCACTTGAGACCACTACGATTGAGAGTCCTTTAGCGGCGAGGGAGAAGAGAATCTGATAGAGCTCGCGGCGTGCCCCAACATCGACTCCTCGCGTCGGTTCATCGAGCAGGAGGATGGAAGGTGATGATGCGAGACATCGTCCGAAGACAACTTTTTGCTGATTGCCACCCGAGAGCGTTCCAATAGCTTGTTCCGGTCCCGAGCACTTCACTCCCAGCGAGTTAATTCTTTCAAGGGCTTCTCTTCTTTCCGCATCGCGCGACCGATGTGTGAAGTAGTTGCCACGAGCGGCGCGCGAGAGGGCGATAGAGTCGGAGATCGAAAACGACGATACTATTCCTTGCTCCTTTCTATTCTCAGGGACGAGTGCCATCCCTGCTTGAAGTGACTGGTAAGGTGTTTGAACAGAAATGATCGAGCCGTCGATCGAGATTGTGCCCGCGGCTGGTGGAGTAATGCCGGCGATTGACTCAAGAAGTTCGGAGCGACCCGAGCCGATCAGCCCCGCGATGCCCACGATCTCTCCGGATCGCACCGTTAGGTGTAGTGGCGTGTGCCATGGAGTTGCTTGATAGTTTTCCAGGACAAGACGCGGCTCTCCGAGAGGTCTTTGGGTATAGCCATAGAGATCTTTTATTTGCCTTCCTACGATCAAGGAGATGAGAGTCGATCGATCCAGGTCTGCGCGTGCGGCTTCACCACTGTTTCTTCCGTCTCGAAGCGCAACAACACGATCTGAGATTGACTGCACCTCTGCCAAGCGATGCGATACGTAAATGATAGCAACTCCTTGTGAGGCCAGGGATCGAATGCGCTCTAACAGTACCTCTCCGTCATGCTCACTTAAGCTTGAGGTCGGCTCATCGAAGATGATCAGGCGCGCGTCGAAAGCCATCGCTCGAGCGATCTCGACTAGTTGTTTTTGAGCTGAGGTTAACGACCCCACAATCCGAGAGGGAGCAAGGTCGCTACCGACTGACGTCAGGGCTTTAGTGGCACGGGTGTTCATCGCGTGCCTATCGATGAGTCCCCATCTGCGCGGTTCTCGACCTAGCGAGATGTTTTCGGCGATGGAGAGACTATCGACGAGGCTTATTTCCTGGTGCACGATGCCGATGCCAGCATTGATGGCAGTGGCAGGATCATTGAAGGTAATTGGCTCGCCATCCCAGCGTATTGTTCCGCTGTTAGGTGGCGTTATCCCGGCGATAATCTTTGCGAGAGTGCTTTTCCCCGCGCCGTTTTCTCCGATAATAGAAACTATTTCGCCGGCTTGAATCGAAAACGACACTCCCTCTAACACCTGGTGCGTGTCGTACGATTTGTTTATTTCAGAGACTTCAAGCAGAGGGGCCATCAAGGTGTGGTTTTCTTTTTCAAGTCGAGCCAGAACTCGTCAACGTTGGATCTCTCAATCGTTCGCGCTGGTATGTCTACGAACTTTGATTGAGGCACAGCGGCGCTGTTCCCCGCGATTAGCTCTTTGAGCAGTGTGACTGACTGCAAGCCATACTCGTACGGGTTTTGAACAACGGTCCCTACAACGTGCCCGTCCTTAATCCCTTGCAGCGTCTCGTCTGCTTCATCAAAAGAGTAGAGTTTTACTGAGCCCAGTTTTCCCGCCTGTTTGAGAGCCTCTAGACATAGCGGCGTGTTGTACGCAAAGAGCCCCACAATCGCGGTCAGCGATGGGTATCGTAGAAGGGCGTCCTCGCAGTTTGCTTTTGCTTTCACCCGATCGAATTGATCAGTAAGAGTTACCACGAACGTGTATGAGCCGTTCGAGATCTCTTGCCCAGGTGCATCGTAGCGAGTTGGATCAAATGATCTGTCGAGTACCTCGTCGATGACTCCTTGGCGACGCTTGCGAGCATTGTCCTGCTCGACCCGTCCCACAACGATGGCAAGTGAGCCTCCGTCGGGCATTGTTCGTTTGATCATTGCGCCAAGCATACGGCCCGCTTGATAATTATCCATTCCTACGTAGGCTAGGCGCGTCGAGGCAGGTGCATCAGCGTCGTGCGTGATGAGTTTTGTGTGTAGCGCAGTGTCATTGAGAAAGCCGGTTTGATTATTGGCGTCGATAACACTGATCGCAATACCATCAACACCGCGGGTAAGTAGGTCCTCGACGATCCGTTTTTGATCTGCGATGCCTTCAGCTGGCATATGCACCGACACGGTAACGCCGAGATTGTTGCCAGCCGCCTCAGCTCCAATCTTGGCGATAGTCCAAAATGATGCGTTGCCGTTTGTGATGTAGGCGATATGCGGCCCCTTATGGGTATGGGAGCCAGATTTTTCGCAGCCGATGCCCATCAGAGCAAAAAGCGCGCAGAGTAGTGGTAACGAAAACGAGAGCCGCATGGCGGGATTATGTGCACAAGGAGACCTGAAAGTCAGTAGTTCTCTTTATAGTAGACGATTTGCTGATGCGTTGAAGCGATGTTTGCTTAGGCCGTGCCTCTCCGGGCAGTCAAGGCTGGGGGCTGGGCAGCCAAGAGGAAGTGAGAACGGGCTGGTCGTTTGCGCGGTGAGTGGACCACGCTGGCGCTAAGAACCAGCCATGGCCGAATCCGCGCCGCGTTCTAGCGACTATTCGAAGAGAGGCGTCTAATGCTTGCAGAAAAAGAGCGGCACACTGTGGCCATTCGACCTTTCGCATCGGATGTGTTGCGATTGGCCCGTGGATTCCGGACTGCTACAAGACGACTCAGAGTGCTTGAGGATATTGAAGAGGAGATCTCCAGAGAGCGGAAATATTGCACCTCCGGTGGGAGGGTGGCTGATATCGCCGCTTGTCCATCTTTCAAGGCAAGAGACATCCCTGAGCAGGCAAGCACTCGTCCTGCTGTGTCGCGCGCAATAATTTGCACTGCCGCACGTTCGGCCGAGCCGGCGTCACGGACCACAATCGCAACCTCTGTGCCGGACGATACGGACGAGGGAGAGACGCTCAGTGATGGTCTTGGAGGTCTGGTTGGCCGTGGAGCCGGTGTTTTGATGGGTGGCGTCTGAGGAGGAGCTGGGGTTGGCTCTGATGGCACCGGTGTCGTGGTCGCGGGCGGAGGTGTGGGTGATGGAGGCACCGGCGTTGGAGTTGATGGATCGGGAGTTGGCGTAAAAGGATCTGGTGTTGGGCTTGCTGGCGGTGACGTTGGCGTAGCGGGAATCGGAGTGGGGGTCGCTGGAATGGGGGTTGCA
>OMII01000053.1 GCA_900299055.1 Pseudomonadota bacterium
CTACGCGGTAATCATTCCATGCCACAATTACGGCGACTTTCTGCGCTCCGCACTCGAATCAGTCCTATCTCAAACACTTCCTGCTTCGGAGATCATCGTTGTGCTCGATGGATGCACTGATCACTCAGCCGACGTCGTCGCTGAGTTTCCTGCAGGCGTAGTACGCTCGATCACCGTCAACTGTCACGATCCATACTTGGCGCGACGCGCCGGCTTTTATGCAACCTCTGCACCTCTTGTCTGCTGTCTTGACGCTGACGATTACATTAATCGAGAATACTTTGCGGCTGGAGCGGGGTGTTTCCTAGATCCCGAGGTGGGGATGGCGACTGGGTGGGTACAGCATCGCGGAGACTCAGACGCGCGCTGGGAACCACTGCCCGGTGATATCGAAAGGGTTAATCGCGTCTCGAGTGCAGGCATATTTCGCCGTTCAGCGGCGATCGGAACCCGTGCATTCGAGCGAATGGAATGGGCGGGAGTTTTCGAGGAGGACTATCTCTTTTGGAAAGCGCTGTATCGAGCAGGCTGGAAAGTCGCTGTATTCGACGGAACTCATTTTCATAGACGTCACGCACGTAATCGAAGCATTACTACTCCGACAGAAGCGCTCTGGGTCAAGGGGTTACGAGAGACTAGCAAGACTCCTGAGTCTGCGATTCGTGTTGGGTATGTCGCCTCTGTACTACCACCGGCTGGTGGTGTTGAGACTCTCCTCAATCAACTCCAGAGACACGCGTTCCGAATTGAGTGGGTGGGCGTAGCTCACGCCCCTGAGAACACGACGGACCTCATTCACGACGATACATACATGGGCATCCCTATCCTCAAGAGTCATGTTTTTGAGGACGCAGTGCGTGAACTTGCAACTCGCTGCGACGTGCTCTACGTGTGGCAGCCCAACGACATAGCTAGGCTATCAAGATTGCAGCTGAACATTCCAGTCTGGGGATGTGTGCATGGACAAGGTCCTTATGGGGCAAATGCTGCTAAGCATTTGGCCGCCGTGCCAGGAGCGCACTGCATTGCCGTTTCGGACGCAGCAAGCGTTGTCTGCCCTAACGGAGCAGCAGTTATTTACAACGGAGCTGATTTGTTAGCGCTCTCAGAAGGGCCATCGCGGTGGCAGCAACGTGACATCTGGGAGATTCGAGAAGAGGAAGTTGCAATCGGATATGTCGGTCGCTGGTCGCCTGAGAAACGAATCGAACTGATGTTATCGGCTTTTGCCTATTTACCGCACAATGTCAGACCTGTGGTATGTATAGCCGGAGCACTACCCCCGCTCGACGAACGCCGCGCGGCGGAGGAGCGTGCGGGTAAGAGTATCGTTTGGACTACTACGAACACTCCTGGTGCTGCCTACCGGGCACTTGACGCAGTAATAATCACCTCCGACTCCGAGGGCGGGCCACTCGTAGCACTTGAAGCGTGGGCCTGTGGCTGCCCAGTAATCACTACCCCCGTGGGCATGATTCCCGAAATCACCCGTTCCTTTGGCGACATGGCTCATCTCCTCCCTCTCCATCCGTCCGCTAAGGAGATTGCGCTGGCAATCGTGCAGATTCTTGAGGAAAAACTAGTAACTACCGAGCGTCGAGAGCGGGCGAAAAATGTGGTGTGGAATAATTTTACCGTGTGGCGCACCGCGCGTTTGTGGGAGCGTGGGCTTGCGGGGATTGTGACAAGGCACCAGCTTGAGCAGAGCTCTGCCCATCACGTAGTTACCGCCTAGTCTGTGCCGTTGATTCGAGTTGCCTCGTCAACCAGCAAAACACTACGCGCTATCCAGGCAGTCTGCACACCAAGCAGTGAACTAGCGCTTCTACTTCTTAAAGCTACTTTGCGCTATTTTAGTGTGGCACGTGCCCCGTTTCGGCGGCACCAACAGAGGGGCTCTTAAGTTGCGACAATGTTGCTTTCAGCAGAGCTCCCGCCTGTACGCTAGCTCCAAGCGCTGCCGAAATCTCTGGGCGTGAGAAGAATTGCTGTCTCTGTTGTTCATCTTGAAAGAGAACGCTGAATCTCATGATATAGAGTGCGGTTGCACTCGCCAGCGTGGCATTATAGGTAACTTCAGGGAATCCAGCACACGCCTGCCCCAAGATATCGGCAAGCAACCGCAACTGGACCATCATGTCATCAGCGATATTAATTTGGGACCCAAAGTGCTTTTCCTGGTACGACTTGTAATCCTCCGCTCCCGCCACTCTTCGAAGATATAGCTGACCTTGTGACGCCTCTACGATATCTCCGGCAAGCGTAGCCTTCGCGACAAAAAAATGGTCTCCCCCGATACAGCGTGGTAGTTCTGCCTGCGAGTTAAAAACGTCGTACCGCCACACTCCATAGAGCGGAATATTATGAATAAGCGTGAGCAAGGTTGTTAGCGTCTTGAACGGCTGTGGAACTCCTATTGTCTGCGGTGAACTACCCCACTGCTTGAGAATTTGATTGTCAGCGTCAATCTCAAAGGCATTCTTTGGATACGCGATCACGCACGAAGGATTGGCAGCTAGACACTCCATCATCCCCATCACGTAGTCAGGGCTGATGATATCGTGACCGCCAATATACAAAGCCGCCTGATACTCCAGGTTTTTTAGAGTCGAAACTATGTACTGACCATGATACAGGGACGTCAAAAATGCAGGAGGCGAAATCACTTTTATACGACTGTCTCGAGCTGCATACTTCTTAATTATGTCTGTGCTCCCATCTGTAGAATGATTATCAGAAATAACAAAATCGAAATTAGTATAGGTCTGCGCCAAAACAGATTCGATCATCTGCGAGACAAAGCGCGCTTCGTTATAGACTCCTGAGTAGATAACTAGCTTTCCGATATTCATGCATCTCCTTTACTTGTCAGGCACCGCGTAGCAGACAGTTTCCCACAGAGAACCAGCTTTGTGATGTCGCATAAAAATACGATAAAAAGGATAGCGTTCGATGAACAGCAGCGGGATCTCAAACAAGTCACGAGTAGAGTGATATACGCAGACCGCTATTTTGGGCCGGCAGCTCTCAATAATTCGCTCGCTTCCTTGCAACGCCATCATTTCAGCGCCTTCTATATCAAACTTCATATACGTGGGCTGATATTCCAGCAGGATATCATCAAGGGGCACACTTGCACCGACAGCCGTAAGAGCCTGGCCTCGACAATTGTGAAGATGCATAGAAGAAACACTTTCTTTTCCTGATCCCACTGCACCCTCAAGGACCTCCACATTACCGAGACCATAGGCTCGAAGATTATTCCTCGCTAACTCGGCATTGCGCGGATCCGCTTCGACTCCTACAGCAGTCCAGTTGTGGATTTTCCGACGCCACGCTTCCATTGCAAAAATCGCAAGTGAATCTCCATCGAAAACACCGCAATCGACATAGGTCTCACCATCTTGGATCGTAAAAATGTCGCTCGGGAAATACTGCGGTGCTGTCGAGCATCGATCTGTAAATAGATTACCGCGCATAGCGCACTTAAAACTCTGAAACACCCGTCCTATGAGAGCCGATAAAAAGACAAAGCGAGAATGATTGTCCGCCAACGCTGTATACACTTTCTCACAACAGTCGCTGGCCTCTCGTAGGAGATGTGCCGGTGTCAGGCCCACAGAGCCGTCTCTCTCTGCAAAAATATAGGGGATTTTTTCGGCGAGAAGAAATGCCTCGATATCACTCGACTCCATGGCCGCGACTACACATAAGACATCGCCGTTAGTGTGTTGAAGCGCGCTTGGCTCTCGGACCGTATATCCCTGCCATGTGGCACCCCACTTCTGGCGATTTCCATCAACAAGAAAAGCTATCGGTAGATTACGCTCTCGCCAGGCCTCAAGGACAGCGCGAGAAAAATCTCCAGCTCCATAGACAACAATTGTCGAATACCGGCCAAGAGCATCCTCTGCGCTAGAAGCACCTAGGGCTTCCAGACGCCGAGACACCTCCTTGTCGATTATCGGCCACAACTCAGGAAGCCTCTCAATCG
This sequence comes from Pseudomonadota bacterium, assembly GCA_900299055.1. Lineage (GTDB taxonomy): Bacteria > Bdellovibrionota_C > UBA2361 > UBA2361 > OMII01 > OMII01. The sequence continues at coordinate 3,995 of OMII01000053.1, forward strand.
ATGATAGTTGTCTGAGCAGTTGCTCGTCTTTTGCCGGCATTTCCATATTCCTAGTCACACGTTGCGTGTCGCTCCTCTGGTATTGCGTAGACAACTGCGGCCGTTCCTTCCCAGCCATGCAACCGCATATAAAAGCGATACCCCGTTAGATTCTGCATTAGTAGGAGTGGCAATTCAGACAGCCCAAGGCTGTTGTGATACGACGTGCTCATGACAATCGGCCGCGTCGAATGAATGGTATTCATCGCACCCTCTAGTGCCGCCAACTCTTCTCCTTCGAGGTGCAGTTTGATGAGCGTAGGAGTTAGCGAAAGACTGTCGATTGTTATCACCTCAGTCTGCTCCTTACCAAGAGGAGTGAGTTGGCTCGCGTACCCCAGACCGCTGGCAAAACACGCGGACCGCACACTGTTACTCACAGCTTGAGAGATCACAGCAACTCGACCTAGCTGCTGTTTTTCTACCGCTGCTAAAGCCGATTCAAGGGTTGTCAGACTAGCAGCGTCGGGCTCAACGGCCCATATATAATCAAACTTTCCGTGCGTCAGCTGACTGAAGCGAGTAATGACCTTTCCTTCATGAGCTCCGACGTCCATGAAACGCTCATGCTGATTCAGAACTCCAACCACTTGAGGAATAAAGTACCGATTACCGATATCAATCGGAGCTTCTTGAAAAGTCCACTCTTGGCGTAGCCTTCTCCACGCGATGAATTGCAGATGATGCGCTCGAGAGACATCATCGTGCCAAAGAGACAGCGTGCGCTGGATGTTTCCCGCTGTTAGAGAGTTAAATTTCGGAGCGAACCAACCATTCGAAAGTGGGTGTCTATCTGTGTAAGCTTCGACAATATCATAAACCGGAACTATCTTGGTCCAGCCCTCTCGTGCCAGCTCTTGCTGAATTGGAAGAAATGGCGCTGTCGATATGCACACCGCTAGAAGTGAGTTTTCTTTATCTAATTGAGAGACCTGACTCGATGTGAGCACGTTGACGCCATTCCATGCGGGGTCTGTGCATATAGTTTCTGCATTCTTATCCACCACAAATGAAATTGGGATCCCAATTGAATCAAAGTATCGGCGCGACATTCGCCCCAAGTCTCCTGCGCCGTACAAGATGAGATTCCTGTCAACCACCACGGGCTCACAGCGAGTTTCTAGAGCTTCCATCTCCTTGAAGAGCTCTGCTGCCCTCGAAACAGACGGCGCTCCTTCGAAGCATCTGCCGTGATAGGCATATTCTTGGCAGTAACTCTGGCGACTCGCAACACTCATAGGTCATGCACCTCGAGAGAGGCGATACTGTCTTTCCAGCGCCTAAGTTGGTCATTTACGGGGAAATAATGACTAAAATGGGTCACACTGCCCTTGGTAGTTTCATACAATTCAGGGATAAGCTCTCTCTTAATCGGCCCCTGAATCTGAGCGCGGCCTTCATAGAGCGACCGGTTTCTCTGACACGATAGAAACCATTCGTCCGGGGTTGCGCCAAAAATATCTTCGAAGGCAACTTGTCTTTTTGCTTCTTGAAGTACGCGGCCGTAGATCTCACTAAATTCGCGCGCCATCTTCTCTCCTGTATAGAGAGCGCGAGCATACGTCTTAGCAGCTTCGCTTAGCATCAGCCTTCTACGGGTGTCTGCAGCTAGCATCTCTACCGCGGCGACCACTTCTTTCGGAGTTGTTGCAACGACACCGCTTATTCCGTTCTCTACTATTCCAGTCTCTACCGGATTGTCTAGTACTATTGGGACTACTCCCATCGCCATCGCCTCGATGAGCGCGATCTCTGCAGTACCGTAATGATCTCGATTGAGTAGGTACACCAGAATGTCTATCTGTCGGAGCTCAGTGATGATGTTCTCAGAGTATCCTCGAAAATCAAGAAGGTCCGGCCTACCGAGTTCCATGCATTGCTTTTCTAGCTCGGTCCTATTTCTTTCATCGCCAAATATTGAGATTTTAAAATTCGGAATTCCAACCCCAGCTATATACCGAACATACGCTGGATTCATTTTAGTAAAATTTGTCGTGCCGACATAGGCAAAGCGACACGGCTCACCGCTATATGCTGAGCGCTCGATCGACGGCAGCCTTTCCATCCCTCCAGCACTACAAACAAAATCTATCGGTCGCCCGCATCCACTAATCGAATCCGCGTTAAGCGAGCTTCGAGACGTAACCACAAAAGCGTCTGCCGATGTTACAAGCTTCTTCGGAATGATCGGATTGTAAACTCCAGCAATGTGAGACCAGACGACTAGCCGGATGGGTATTGAGCGCATGGAATAGAGCGCTTCGAGTGTCGCGGGATGATTCCAGAACTCAACTTGAACAATGTCGGAGTCCGATACAATCCTGCAAATCTCATCAGGCGATGGAGCTACTACCACCTCGACGCCGGCAGACTCAATTCTCTCGAGAAATTGTCGTTTTTCCGGCACTTCGAGGCAAATCACTTGACGTCGAACAGACGAGCTTGTCTGTGGGGTGTACTCACAGAGCGTCGACAGCGCGTTTCCAATTCCCCCTCCAAGGTGCGCGGTCAAGTGCGTGATCTTCATGCATCACCTTGCCTACTTGAAGTATCCCCCAGTATTTAATTTGTGAAGAATCTCCTCGCGGTGACCATCGATATTATCTGGATTCCCATGAGTCATCTGCCCACAGTTACCACAGATTGGGTGCTTCTTACGTTTTCCATCGAGAAACATCCGCTGATACTGGCGCATCTGCTTACCTGTCCAGATTTCCTTGACAGACTGCTCCCTAACGTCTCCTATTGAAAGTTTTTTGGACCAGTCGAGAAAGCATAGGCTCGCAAAACCATCAGAGTTTATCGCAAACGAGTAAAAGACATATGAGCAAAGGTCGACTTCTTTGATTTCTTGGCCGTAAATACCTTTTTCCCGATTAGCCTCCACACCGTTCAACTCAAAGTTAGGCCAACACGACATGATATGCTCGATATAGATCTTGTCTGTATAGTCACCAAACGTGTCTAAAAACGTCTGTTTGTCTTGTTCTGACAAGGTATCGCCATTAATCTTCACGAGCATCTCACATTGCTTCTTGTTCTCGTAGAACGCTCGGACATTTTCTACGATTCTTTCAAACTCTAAATTGACATCTGAGAAATTCTTATACTGCTCGTTCGATACCCCTTCTATTGAGATATTGATTCGGTCGAGACCAGCATCAATTAGGGCTTTGCCCTTTTCAGGTGTCAGCAAGGAAGCATTTGTCGTTGTATCGATTCGTTCGGCAGCTCCAACGTCCTTGGCGTACTTGATCATGTCAGGCAAACGTTTATTGATGAGCGGCTCTCCATCCTTGTAGAGTCGCAACACTTTCACCTGAGGTGAGAACTTAGTCATGTCATTTGCTATCTTCTTGAATAATTCAAAGTCCATGACCTTCATGGGACGGCCGACTTTCCGCATCAATCCACGATCACTTGTTGGACAAAACCGACATTTAAAATTACACGCATCCGAGGGATCGACAAACAGGACGAATGGCGCTTCGAGAGGAATTACAGTCTCAAGCTTCGTCCGATTGATTAAGTCCATTCGTGGGGCCCATTCAGCTTTCATGTCTTTCTCCTTTTAGAAATTTCTCACTCCGACGACACACGGGGGGTCGACGGCGTTATCCTGTCGAACCCCAAAACGAAGCAAGTCGCGAGCGCCATAATCGTCCGCTATCGCTTCTGCTAACTCTCGAACGGTCTTTGCCACTCCCGAACAGACATTCACCGCTCCAGTCATGCCACTCGTCGATAGCCTTGCGAGTTCGTCTCCGGCTTCTACGAC
>OMII01000054.1 GCA_900299055.1 Pseudomonadota bacterium
ATGGTGCACAAATCCAAGGTTCTCCAAGGCCTCCCGAGCCCTCGAACTCTCCCTGGAGGGAGGAGAAAACGATTTTGCGAGCCTTGTACGAGGAGTTAGCCAAGATGTTAATCCGTCAACCATACTGTTCGAATTAGAACGTTTGAGGCTGGTAGAGCGTTCAGGAGAAACGCTACGACTACTTTGGAACAGCTATCAGATAAGCGGAGACATCGATGATGCCTATGTGCTTCTACAGCGCGACATACACGCACTCGTTGAAGGAGTAGACTCCAACATTCGCCAAACTTCCTCGATTCCAAACCTTCACATATCTACCCACTTTGATAATGTCTCTGTCGAGGCAGCCTCGCGTATACGTGAGTGGCTGCTGCAAAGAGGCGCTGCCTTCCACGCTGAAGTTCGTGAATACGTCGGATCATTAGATAAAGATATTAATCCCGCTCGATACGCCGAAACTGGTGGCGTCCGCGTCACCGTTGGCTCTTTTAGTCTCTGCGAAGAATCGGAGGAATCCGATGACTAAATCAGACAACATCTTTCTCGGTTTTTTCTCGTTACTGCTCGTCATAGTCCTTGCGCTAATGGGCTGTGGCGGTGGATCTGCCGGAACAGGCACCGGCCCAGTTGTGATAGTACAAGGAGCTGTGCTTGATGAGTCTGGCTCCCCCGTCGAAAACGTCGATGTCCGTGTAGTCGAAACAGGTAGTGAGGATACAACGTCAGCGAGTGGTGAGTTCGAGATACTGACCACGCCCGAAAGCGAGAGCGTCACCCTCGAAATATCATCAGAAACCGGCAATGCGTTGATTACCCTCAACATCCCCGAAGAGGGAGGAACCGTTTCGGTTACCCTCACTGTAAACCCTGGGTTCTCCGAGGTTAACGCAGATACCGTAGAGATGGGCGCCGCGGTCGTCGGTCGATGCGATCTCTACTTCGAGAACAAACTCACTATTCGACAAGCTAATCGAGTGCCCGGGGATTTAAAGTGCGTGGCCCGCGTCACCGTGTCATCAGGTGATAAAAAACTGGCTCAGATCCCGATTGCTATTCAGTACCGAGACTGCGAGGGTCTCAGCCCATGGACGACGATCGCCGTCGGCTCTACTATGAGCAAACCGAACTTAGGCGTCGGGCAGGTGCAGTTCCCATTTATTGACGACGAAGCGCACTGTATCTATCGAATAGTCTCTCCTTTTGGATTACCAAACCTTCCAGCGCTTGAAAGAACGATCATTACGAGCACGTACCAACGTCGGCAGTAGATTACCTCTCGTAGCATTTCACTCGGTCAGGATAGACATACGAGCACGATCCTCGGCAGACAACTGAACTCCTGCAATCCGCGCGAGCAGCTCAGCAGACTCAACAGTACGAAACGGCAACCGATCATCAAGCATTGCGCGCAATTCTGATTGAGCATCAGCAAAGAGCCCATTCCCTGCAAGCGCGATGACTACCCTACTTCGACAGCCGGCAGCGATCTCGTCGCGCTCCCGGTAACACCGCTCAGCATACAACCGCATTCGTCTCGGATCGAGTTCAATAACAGGGGCGCCAAACTGCGCAAACCAATCAAGAGACACACCAATTGTGGCTATCGAATCAGGCTGCGGCGTGGTCTCTGTTGAGCCGCGAATGACCCCCTTGTACGCCGCTATCACCTCACCGGGCACCTCAGGAGCCTCGCTAAAATCTCCCCGTATCATCAAACCAAGGAGCGCGTGCTGACAGCGCCGAGAGCGTTGAGTCCAGTTGTCTTTCATTCTCTCACTTCCGCCACAAAAGATGAGTGCCATTGCCTGCGGTCGATCTTCCTGCGAGGCTGCCGCGAAGAGCCCTCCAAGCAACGTATGCGTGAACGCTCGCGCACTCCAGCCTTTATAGTACGGACGCTCTTCAAGTTCAGAAACGCTAGCCTCAGCTTGCAAAAAGAAGTCTCTACCCGCTTTGTACGACAACTTAGGCTTATCAAGTGTATGAAGTTCAGAATCCGCTAGCCCCTCCCACGGGACTGGCGACTCCGAGAGCAAGAGATCATTCATCAAATTTATCCCGACATCCTTCAAGTCATCGGATATCGTCGCGCTCGTAAAGCGCCGTCGCATCAAGTCCAGGTGTCGAGCCTCAAGTGTTTGATTCGAGCCGATGAGAATAACATCAGTCTCTCGCTCAAAGAGGTGTGTTTCGGGAAAAGATTCCTTAAATGTGCGAAGCACCATCGCCAAGGTCGCTTCAGAAACCGAGTAGGTGTGGAACCACTGGGCGTATATACCGCCGGGCGCCAGCTTATCACGAGCAAGTCGGTAAAAATCTTGCGTGTAGAGCCGCTCGACACCTCCCACCCACGGATTACTGGGCTCAGACGCTATGACAGCATACTTATGAGGTGTCTCCATCAAAAAGCGATAAGCGTCACCCATGTTCCAGTGAACCTTTTCACTCTTCGAGGCGCTGCCGTTATGCGCATCAAAGAGCGGCGCGAAGTCTCGGACAGCCGATGAAATCTCAAGGATATCAATTGAAGATATTTCATCATACTTTGCGAGCGATCCAACTGTTATTCCTGTGCCAAATCCTACAACCGCAGCTCTGCTACTACTTGAGTCTTGTAAAAGCGCAGGGAGATGCGCCATTAACTTTGTCGTTACACGGTCCCCACCCAGTGTGTTTCCATCTGACTTACCGTTTACGAGAATAGACAGATCTCCATCTTTACCTTCCGTGACACAGATCGTCGAGTTCGGATCATCTTTGTAGGCACGTACCGCGTATTTCGCGTTAAAAGTTCGGTAGAAATCGGTGAATCCCTTGTACGTCCCACTTGTTGGACTCGACATCCGAAAAAGCCCACGGCCGAAGACGTGGTGTGACCAACCAGGCAAAGCTATTACGACACCAACCGCACAAACAGCTACTGCAAGTCGCCTTCTCGAGTCACGTGCAAGAAGCACAAGCATTAATGCAGCTACGACCAGGCAGATCTTCCAGACGCCATCTAAGTTTAAAACCTGAAATGAGAGATATCCACCAACTATCGCTCCGCATACACAGCCGATAGTATTAGCCCCATACAGTGTCCCTACCTGCCTTCCTAAAGAATCCTCGTTATCACTGCTTTCACGAAACAATAGGGGAAGCGCCGCCCCAAGCGATCCGACAGGCGCTAAGAGCAGCACAACGAGCGCCACAAAGACAACGGCGTAGTAGACAACGAAAGTGGGCGGTTGATTCGTCAGTAGTGTTCTAAAAACATGGACACTATAAGGAAGGTATGGCAGCGCTATATAGAGTCCCGCTATTCCCACCACGAGTAAAAGCTGATTGTGATAGAGCGTAAGCCTAGCTACTCGCCGATCGGCTATCCCCCACGCGCCCAGTGCAAGCACGAGAATAAAGGCGCTCACTACTATTGAAAAGGAGTACACAGAGGCTCCTAAGCTTAGTGCCACGATCCGTATCAGCGCTGTCTGAAGCGTGATCGAAACGAAGCCTCCTGCTGCGGCGAGCGTCACATACGCATTCAGCTTCGGCACTCGTATTTGCTCTGATTCTATTTCACTACTTATTTGTCGTGGCATCTCTTTTTCTGGTTTGATTCTCGCCATGACAAGAAAGAAAAAACCAGCTAACACATTAACCCATCCCATCAGCCACATCGTTCCTGAGAGCCCGAATGTTGGCAGAAAATAAAAACCAGCTGAAATCGCCCCTACAAACGCACCGAGGGTATTGAGAACATAAATCTTAGCGTGGAATGGTGCCGCATCCTGTAGACTACGAGAGAGTCCCTGCGTAAGGAGTGGAAGAGACGCTCCCATCATCGCTGTGGGCGCCGCTATAAGTAGAAGCGCCACCAACGCGTCACCAAAAAGGGTCCCACTCAGGATCCCCTTGCTGAAGTGAAGCGTGAACACCCAGTCATACATAACCGGGAATCCGAGCGCCCATGCACCAATCAAGAGCTCAAAAACACCGCAGGTTCCTACGAGCACATGGCTAGGTCGTCCTCGAGAGTATCGACCGAAGATGTGATAGCCAGCCGACAAACCTCCCAAAAAGGTCGCCACGATCAACGCAGAGGATCTCGCCTGACTCCCGATCAAATTGGCCAGGTAAGCCTGCCAGGTTACCTCGTATACCAGCGCGGTTAGCCCAGTGAAAAAGGTCAGTAAGAGAGCTATAGGTCTGCGTGACAACACGTTTTACTCCTTGCAGATGGATCGATTCCGCCGGACTACGCGCCGATATGATATATTCCCTTCGCTGGGCATCATAACGCTGCTATCGTAGCACCAGAGACAGTCTGCCTAGACTGTTATCAGGAGGTTCTCACATGGACACTTCAGTCGAAATACGCAATTCATTCATTGAAAAAGTTCGTGAGTTTATCGACGTTACTCAGGATGGAGCTCATCACTTTCACGTAACAATGAGAGAAGGTGGCAACTTTTCAGCCCAACTCTTGAGCAAAGCACTTCACGCTGTACCCAAAGATGCCACGATCTCGCTGGATATACGAGCGTGCGGAGGTTTAGATGAATCCATCGCAGGCGCTATTATCACGCATCGCCGCGGAGATGGGCGTACACTCATAACTACGGACGCTGGCATCGCGAGGCTCATCTCGATGAGATTCTTAAATCAAGAAGGCACTCCACGCCCGGGTACCGAGTTTTCGTGGAAAGTTCTGACTTCAATGCCAGACGGAGCCTTGGACAAACGTCCCGCAACCGAGATACTTCAGAATCTAGCAGGCTACCTCCAGGAGCTCGACCGTCCCTCTGAGAAGCTCATTTCGCACGCACCTGCACTAGAACAACTTGTTTCGG
>OMII01000055.1 GCA_900299055.1 Pseudomonadota bacterium
GAACAAATGCTCTCACTTCGTCGATTACCAGTCGCTGAGCATTTGGTCGAATCGGCACCAAAGAGCAAAACGGCACCTCTTGCGACAAGACCTCGAGCGCCTCTCCACTACCAGGGTCAGTCCAGCTTGACCATGCCGAACGAACCACGACTGCCTCGCCATGGCAGCGCACGCCTACGCGAAGCCACAACGGTTGCCCATCGTGGCCTACGAGACGAAGGCCACACGCGAGGACGCACCCCTTTGTGCCAAATACTTGCTGGTCATGCATGACCTCGAGACCATAGAGCGCGTCGTGCTCATCCCGAGAGACACATCCCTCAGAGTCAAGCATAGAAGCGTTGCCACTGATCTCTATCTCTAGCGCCGCTAAGCTCATTTTTCGTCTGACGTACCACTTAAGTAACATCGTAAGCTCATCTAGCTCGCGACTAATGTCATATGCGCCAACACGCGCTCGGTCAGAATCCTCCGCCCCTCGAGCTCCACGCGACCGCTCTACTACATCGCGAGTGGCTAATATCTTTTGGGCGCGTCTCACAAGACCACTAACGATCCCAACCTCCACCGATCCAGCATACAGCGCACTCAAAAGCTGTGGGACGTGGGGCTCGATGTTGAATATTCCAGTCTCTCGGTGCGCGATCTCACGAACTACACGGAGAACTAAATCTGCGACTTTTGTTTGAGCGACAAGCGAGTGGCGCTTATCGCGCGAGCGATATCGATAAGCCCGGCGAATGTCTTCTTCAAGCGGCGATATGAACCCCTGAAGCTCACGCGACCTCTCACCAAGGTAGCGTCTGGCATCAAGCCTCGATAGCGGCTTTACATCGCGATAACCGACCAACTTATTCACCTTTGAGGGAAGTCGCGAAGCGACCTTCATCGTGCTATTTGCCTCAACCGGTGAGGTCTCGAGCGCCTCTGCTAGCACATCATCTTTTTCAGCTGCGTTACCGTGACTTGTCAAAGTTAGTCTCCCAGCGACAATCACCCCTCTGGGAACTGTCGCTTTCTTGCAAAACTAAGTGTTGTGCGCGCCGTTTGGTGAGCCACTATGAGCTCACCAAGCCATACCTGGGTGCCTGCTCATCGGACACCTTCTTGCTAAGTGGGCCTGCTATCCTGATCGCTGCAAACGTAGTATCGATACCTCCGTTGCATGGCCGGCCCGACGAGGGGCACTATCAAGCCTAGACTGTTCGTTCCACTCACTTTTTTGGCTGAGACGTGAAGACGTAGGACGACAGTCACCAACTCCACGGCGCCCCGTCTTGTACCCCAGATAGCTTGAAACTATCAACCCATGTTGTGAATGTTTAACGAGGTTAGAGTCGATTTGTACTTGGCTCGCCTTTTGGATTATAACGTACCCTCTGGATGAGATTTTTTTGAAAGATAGGTTCCGCATGGCGACTGACATAAAAATGCCCCAACTAAGTGACACCATGAGCGCGGGTAAGATCCTCACCTGGCGCGTCGCAGAGGGTGCCGCAGTCAAGCGTGGAGACATATTGGCTGAGGTAGAGACCGATAAAGCCAATCTTGAGATCGAATCGTTTTTCAACGGAACACTCCTTAAGATCATGGTACCTGCGGGCTCGAATGCCAAAGTGGGCGAGATCATCGCAGTCATAGGTCAACCGGGCGAGGCGGTCGGAACCACAGCAACTCCACCAGCAGCCGCTGCCGCTCCAATTACACCAGCCGTATCAGTGTCTGCACCACCTCCTCCTACATCTGCAGCTACTTCGACTCAGTCAACTCCGTTGAGCCTTGTGACCTCACAACAGAGAGTGAAAGCGAGTCCGCTGGCTAAGAAGGTAGCTGAGCAGTTACAGGTCAATCTCGCCGGAGTTCAGGGAAGCGGTCCACACGGACGCATCATTCGCCGTGATGTGGAGGCTGCTGCAGGCGAAGGGCCGGCTGCTGTTGCTACCACCGCAGCTCCAGCGCCCAGATACTCGGTCGCCACTCCATCGGCAGCTATTCAAACGGAAGTAACTGGTGGCACCCTTACTCCGCTCTCACGAATGCGCGAAACCATTGCCCGTCGTATGCAAGAGAGCGTGACAACAGCTCCCCACTTCTACGTCACCACTTCTGTTACGATGGGCGAAGCTATGCGCCTGAGGGAGGTATTGAAGGAGCGAGCCGAATACAAGGGAATCTCGATCAACCACCTCGTCATAAAGGCGGTGGCTTACGGTCTAAAACACGTGCCGGCAGTCAACGCCGCCATGCGTGATGGCCAGGTCTACCAGCCCAACCAGATCAACATCGGGATTATTACCTCTCTCGATGGCGGCCTCATCATTCCGGTGCTGAAAGAGGTGGACTCGATGTCTCTCAAGGATGTCGTATTCGAAGCGAAAGCAGCTATTGATCGTGCTCGCGCCGGTCGCCCAAGCTCAAGCGACCTCTCGGGTGGTACCTTCAGCATCTCCAATATGGGTATGTTCGACGTTGAAAACTTTACAGCGATTATAAACCCAGGTCAGGGCGGTATTTTGGCTGTCAGCTCAACCAAGCAACAGCCCGTTGTAGAGAACGGCCAGATCGTCATCGGTCACGTCATGAAAGCGACTGTCTCAGTCGACCACCGAATCATAGACGGTGTGATGGCAAGCACGTTCTTGAAGCATTTCAAGGACGCGCTGGAAGTCCCCGCTCTGCTTATGGCCTAGTTTGTCAGGACGCTTCAAAGGAGGAGACTCATGGCGGTAGAGGTTCCACGGAACGCGACAACAATCGTTAAGCCCTCCTGGTTAAAGGTCAGAGCTCCGGGCTCTCCCGAATATCTTGAGACAAAGAAGATCGTTAAGGATCTAAAACTTCATACGGTATGTGAAGAGGCGATGTGCCCCAATATCGGTGAGTGCTGGTCTCATCATACCGCGACCTTCATGATCATGGGTGAGCTGTGCACGCGTAAGTGTCATTTTTGCTCCGTAAAAAAAGGGACCTCAGACACCCTTGTAGCGCTTGATCCTCAAGAGCCAGAACGTGTTGGTGTTGCAGTGAAGGAGTTGGGGTTAAAGCACGCCGTTGTCACCTCGGTAGACCGTGACGACGTAGCCGACAACGGGGCGAGCCATTTTCTTCAAACTGTTGCTGCAATACGAAAACACGCCCCGGGATGCAAAGTTGAGCTGCTAATTCCAGATCTTAAGGGATGTCGCCAAGATCTTGAGACGATTCTCAGTGCGAAGATAGACGTACTAAACCACAACATAGAGACTGTGCCGAGACTGTACAAGAAAGTGCGCCCTGGCGCCGGCTACATTCGATCGCTGTCCATACATCGCTGGGCAAAAGAGATAGACGCGTCGACCGTCACAAAATCTGGCATTATGGTCGGTCTGGGCGAAACCAAAGATGAGGTGCTGGGCGTTATGGACGATATGCGCGCGGTTGGCATCGATGTTATGACGATCGGTCAGTACTTACGACCAAGCGCCAATCAATTACCAGTTCGAGCATTCATTACCCCAGAAGAGTTCAAACAGTACGAAGAGGAGGGTCTCAAGAGAGGTTTTCGCTTCGTTGAGTCCGGACCTTTTGTGCGAAGCTCGTACCACGCGTGGAAGCATACCGCCGATATCGCGGTCCGAGAATAATAGCGATGGGTCCGCAAACTCACGACGTGGGCGCGCCTCCTCCTACCCTGTATTTGATCCCAAATCTGTTAGGCGATAGCCATGTCGATAATGCTCTGCCGCCCCTTGTATCGCGGGTGGTTAGGGACCTTCACTACTTTCTTGTCGAGGAACCCAAAAGCGCTCGCAAGCTTCTCAAATCACTCTCTCCAGACCGACAGATCCGCGAGCTGAACCTGGCCCTACTGAATGAGCACACGAAGCCCCACGAACTAGCCGCACTTTTGAGCCCTCTCGTTCAAGGTCACAACATGGGGATTATATCGGAGGCTGGCTGCCCGGCGGTCGCAGATCCAGGGAGCGACGCAGTCAGAAAAGCCCATGAGCTTGGCGCAAAAGTGGTCCCACTCGTTGGCCCCTGCTCGATGCTTTTAGCCCTTATAGCATCTGGGCTAAACGGACAAAAATGGCGCTTTGCGGGATACCTTCCGATAGACAACCCAGCTCGCGAGCGCGAGGTTAAAAAATTGGATAGTGAGGCCCGAAGCTCCGGAGAGACCCAAATCTTCATGGATACACCCTACCGTAGCAACAAGCTTTTCTTGGAGCTACTCGACCTGTGTCACCCGGATACGCTTCTGTGCGTGGCCCAGGGAGTCACGACACCAGTAGAAATGATACGAACCAGATCGGTCATGAAATGGCGCCAAGACCCCTTACAACCCGCAAAGCTTCCGACCCTATTTTTACTGGGTCGCTAGCAGGTAATTTGGGTGTATTGCTGTTGTGATGACACCCCCTCAGATACTATGCTAACTGCTTGAAAGCAGTTATATAAATGGCGCGAAAGTAACTGCCGAAGCACTACGAACGCACCCGTCAACTCGAACCGCGACGAATGAGAAAACCTTCAGGAAACAGCTTTGCGCTCATTGGGCTTTTTCTTGGGCTCTGTGTCGGCCTGGTCGTTCTCATCTGCAAGCACTGGCTCGTTAACGAAATAATATCATCGCTCGAAGAGGAGGTGCGCGCGTCGTGCGACTGCTCCCTGGCTTTTGACTCATTCTCTCTCTCGTTTACTCGACCGGGTGGCAGAGCGAAAAACGTGCGGATCCTTGAGCGTGGTGTCCCCAAACTCACCTTCAAAGAGATCACAGCAAAGGTAAATCTCGATGAGATCCGAGACAAACGAGTCCACCTCACCACCGTGGTGCTCTCGAATGGCACAGCGGATGGAGTCGGCCCAGATTCAGTAACATTTCGCTTTATCGACCAACTGACCACTCCGCTTCCTCCAGAAAAACAGCGCCCCGATCGCTGGCGTGTAATACTCGATACTCTAGAGGTCAAAGACTCGTTTCTCCGTGAACCATTTTCTACCAGTGAGATCTCTGGATCTGGCGTGAGTCTCTATGTGAAAAGATTCGGTGAGAACTTCGAACTCACTCCTTCCATCAAAGACTTTCGCTACACCTCATACGGTGAATCCCCGGGAAGTCCACCAACCGAAGTGTTCCTAGGCCCCCTTACAGCCACCGTCAACATCGAGGATACAAAGACTGTTTTTAAGACTCTAACTCTCGGCGAAGGCGGTTCACTGATAGAAGCTCGAGCCGATCTCGACACCGAGCACAATAATCAGTTGCTTGGACAGGCTACATACTCGATATCCCCGGGCTATATCGGGTTACCCGACTGGCTCAAAGGAGTCTTCTCAGGCGCGTCATCAATATCAGGCCCGATCGGGAGCCCCCTCCTCCAGGGAGAACTTCAAGGCTCAACATCATCACCAATGACACTCGCATTCCCCCACGCCTCCGACATCTCTCTCTCCTCCATGAAAGCAGGGCTCTCAATTGACCTTAATCATGGCTCACCAGTTGTCACTCTCTCAAACATTCAAGGGTCAGCGCCGGATACCTCTCTGCGTGGAACGCAGCCCCTGATATTCTCAGACAAGGGATTATCAGCTGGCTTCGAGGCTAGAGTTCCCCACTTCTCATACGGACCATTCGCAATTCGAGACGGCAAAGCGCGCATAGCTCTCTCGCAAGAGAAGGCCGGGATACTTACTAAAATTGCATTGGATACCCAGGACGCACAGCTGCAGGGAGTATCCATGGGGCCCATGAATATCGATGTTGAGATCACACCGAACAACGTCAGCGTCAAAGCGAGCTCAAACAACCCGTTACAGGGCTCCCTTGCGTGGCAGGGTATAGTTGACATAGCAGGAACAGAGCCGATCTTGTCATCAGGGCTACTTACTCTGAAAGGTTTCCGCTATCCGACTAGCTTACCAATCTCGCCTGATAATCTGGCGCCACTTGCCATTAGCAGCTCATTCTCCCTCAAAGGGCCACTCGATCTGGTGCGCTTACGAGGTGATGGTGAAACGACCGTGTCCTTCCCCGGGGCTGCGAGCGGATTTCCCTTGCGAGGCACAACAAGCCTTCGAGATGGGCTCCTCAAAGTTAGCCTGCCCGACTCGGCCTACGGTGCCACCGCTGACTTAAGTGTAGACTTCGCCCGCACGCACGGAGGAAAGCTGCTCGTGAAACTGCCCCCTCAGAAGGCAAAAACGTTCTTCGCAGACGATGGTGAGTGCGGCACCGTTGGCGGCACGATGGCCTATTCGTTTCAATTGTCTTCACCCCTTGGTGGAGCGGGAGAGCTATCACTGCAGGATTTCTCTCTCGGGTGTCCACCGTATGGACTCTCCATACCACAGCGAACGATGATCCCTATCAAGGACGGTGCCCTCGCGTTTAAAGACCTAACGGTCTCAAGCTTGGATAGCACATTGACATTAAACGGCGAGGTTGGAATATCACGTGGCTTTGACCTAAGCGCCAAGGGCAGACTTCAACTAAGCTCTTTGATACCACTTCTTCCATCCATCGACGATCTAGAGGGCCGCTTGAAAGCTGATATGTCAATAAGCGGTCCTCTTTCGAGCCCATCATTCACAGGCACCGCTGACCTTACTGGAGGCGAGCTGGGAATCTCATCCCCTGACGTAGGAGCGCACAACGTACAGGGCAAGTTCACTATGAATGGGTCCCACATTCGTATTGACGCTCTCTCTGGCTCCGTAAACAACGGGTCTTTTAGTGTGAAGGGCTCCTTACTGCCTTTTGACTGGGCTAATTCAGAACTCAGCGCCGACTTGAAGGAGGTAACTATCGAGCCTGTGCGAGACTCTTCAATCACGTTCTCCGGTGGGCTCCGCCTCGGTCTCGGCCCAACGAAACGACAGATGCTTGCGGGAGATATCTTGATCAACTTCGCGGAGGTATCGAAAGACTTCGACCTCAACAAAATCCTGATAAGCGCGATTTCGGGATATTTTCTTCCGACACGAATTCAGCCTGTGGCAGCCAAGAAAAAAGTTGAAGTCGATCTTGATATCTCTCTTTCCGCCCCTCGAAATATTTTTGTCTTAACTCCGTTTTTTAGCGCGGAACTCGATACTAACCTCAAAGCCGGCGGTACGATCTCCGATCCTGCTCTCGTTGGATCAATGCAAGTTCTTAGTGGTTGGGTCGGACTAAAGGGAAATCGATTTGACATCACATCAGGCGCCGTCTCATTCAAGCCAGGCTCCCTCGTACCGACACTTGAACTCTCTAGCGAAGGAACGCTTCGTGCTCCAACTGGTGACAGCGTGCTAGTCATCCTAGATGCATCCGGCCCCCTTCCAAATCCAAAGATTGAGCTCTCTTCCGATCGGGGCCTCTCTCAAGGAGAACTCCTCTTACTTCTCACCTCATCAAGACGCCTCGGCGGAAGCACCGAAGCTAATCGACTTGGAGGACAGCTAGCGAGCGACCAACGCTTTTTTATGAGCGACGACTCGTTCTCGAGTTTACGGGCATTCTGGCGAAACTTAACTCGTATAGACACGCTTTCCTTCGAACCAGCCTACAATCAGTTTACCGGAACTATTGAGCCCGCAGTGGTGGCAAAGAAAAACCTCTCAACACGGCTGGTGCTCCTCGGTGAAAGCCTCTTTAGCTCAGTGAGCAACTCCCGAGCAGGCGCCGTGTACAGCTTAACACCGAAGCTCAATGTCAACGCATTCTTCCAAACAGTCAGCACCCAGAGGAACTCGATTCTCAGCTCAGACCTCACCTACACAGTCCTCTCTGAGCAAGCCGAATTCGTTACCTTCTCGATCGAGGGGCTCTCCGCATTTAGCCAGGAGAACATTTTGGCCGCGGCTCGGCTGGGCGCCGCTTCTCGTGTTCTCAATACTCCAGACGGATTGCGCTCCATTGAGCGTCAAATATTGAACTATATGCTTGATCAGGGCTACCGCGATTCATCGGTTCGAGCGACCTGCACACGAGGGGAGCGATACTGCAACGAACTTCAGATAGTCGTATCAGAGGGTGCCCCTTCGCGCATCACGTCAATCATTTTCGAGGGGGACCCGCTCCCGGACAACCTCGATAGTTTAGTTCGAGATATAGCTCCGCTAGGCTCTATCGCTACCGCGAGTACAGCCAATACTATTGAGCAAAAAACCGTCATTGCCCTCCGAGGTGCTGGGTACATCTCAGCGCGCGTTACACCGACGTATCGCCCATCCGATCGAGCAGGCGAAAGCGTTCTAGTAATATCAGCCGACATTCGAGAGCCGATCTCATTTGTCTTTTCGGGAAACAAAGTATTCTCTGATAGCGACTTTCTGAATTCAA
>OMII01000056.1 GCA_900299055.1 Pseudomonadota bacterium
AGCCCCCACCCCGATTACCCCCACTTCCTCCACTACCTCCGTCATCGATCGAACCACCAGAAGAATCATCACCTCCGCCGGCTATTGCTTGCGACGTGACCGGCTCACTGCTCTGCTGGAATGAGCTACGGCGAATTTGTATCTCACCTATGCCTCTGTTCGCTGCCGGCGAGCCACGCACATCCAAAGCCTGAAGCGTCGTTCCGACGTGCGCTTGGCAACGATTCATGACCCTGCTCGAATTATGATGTTCGCCTAGGGCAACTAGCGCACTGGACGGGGTCGCCTCTTCAATTACGCACATTCTACGAGAAGCCATCGACACGTGATACTCAGCTCGCATCGAGGCATCGCTTCGTTCCATCAGGAAGCCTCCATAAGGGAGTCGACTTAGGCTTGAGATGTCACCATCGTGAGTTGTCTTACCGCACAACGAATATTTAATGGATGCTCCGTCGCGAACGCTCTGAAGAACTAGAAGCTTTCTCTCGACCTGCTGTGTGCCACATTCCGCTCCAAGCACAAGGTCATCTACTCCATCACCGTTGAAATCGGAGACAAAACTCAAAAAACTTTCCATACGACAGGTCGACGCAAAAGCCCTCAATGTTAAGGTCTGCGGTCTTGCCGTACGAGCCTCTGGATCATAAATTACGAGAGCGCCTCGGCCAGATGCGGCCCCAGGAGCGACCGCCGCAATCATCGAACGACGATGAGAGGCGACCGAGGCCTGACTACACGCAACACCACTGCCAAGTCGATCTCCTTGGCGCTCACCCTTAAATATCAGAGGGGCCGCTTGAGCGGTTACATAACGGCTCATTATCACTACGAGCAATCCCGCCAGAAACGAACCCATTCTGAGGAACTTCATGACCGCCTCCGCACATAGACTGCATGAGGAGTTCCTGCCACAATTTTTAAGACGCACCCAGCAAAGCAGCCCCAGACGATACCGGTCGTGACTGGAACATAGAGACACTCAAGAAATAGGACGAACTGCGTCGTGAGAATCGCGCTTATCAGTCCTGCCAGTGAAATGATTGCGAGCAACCCCGGAAGCGTGATGAGGCACCCGATTATCGCAGCCGCAGCAATAAACAGCACCAAACCATGCGTCAGAGGCGGAACAGCTCGTATCCATTCTCGATTAAGTATGTTCGCTGTCGCCGTTGCGTGGAGCTCCGCACCGAAAACTCCTCCTCCGTATGGCGTGACAAACGCATCCCGCTGGGATGGCCCGGTGCTACTACGCAAGCCCAGGCCGATGAACACGACTTTATCCTTAAACAACCCAACCGGCAGTCGCTCTCGATTTCTGAGCAGAGTTTCGTACGATATAGTCGGAATCGTTCCAGAGGGCCCATAGAAGTTAATTAGGTCTTGATTGCCTGGACGTTCATCGCGATTACCGAGTGCGGTGACGACCGCCTGCGCTAACGAGGGAACATCAGGGAAAACGTCTGAGCGCTCCGTCATGAATGACCTCACTCTATCCCGATGCATCGGCAGCCCGACTGTGCCGATCGACACAGCCGACTGATCGAACACCGGCGCCGGTCGAATCATCTCCTCCAATAGAAAACTCCCCTGCATTGTGGCCTTATGTGACATAGCAAGCGCAGCACCAAGTACGGTTGGCATTCGGCGCATAGACATCGAAAGCTCAAGGTCTTCACCACTACTGAACTCTCCGTCACTAAAGAGCACGTCAAATACTGCAAGCTTCGCCCCTGCATCTGCCAGCGTTGCAAGAAGCTTAGCGTGTAGTTCACGAGGCCAGGGAGCTGTGAGCGGGACACCAAGACTTGTGTAGCTCTGTTCATCGATGGCAACTATCATCACATCAGTTGACAGGGCTGGGTTCCCTCTCCATTGAAACATTTCATCCAATACGGCTCCCTCGAGCCGATCACTCACCTCAGTCGTTGATAGCGGCACAGTCAGCATTGCGAAAACAGTCGTCAGTAGTGACGATACTAACCACTGCTTGCCGCCACGATGACCGCTCCGCGACCAGGGAAACCTCGACTGTCCAGGCACGTCGGAATTAGCGACCGCATCCTCCAGTTGACGTGAGAGGCTCTGAGTTTTCTCGAAACATCCGCAGGACTCTAACGCCTTCGCTAGGTCACGCACGGAACGCATACGATCCTCAGGCTCGCGCGCTAACAAGCCCATGACCCCCTGCGTCAGCCACTGTGGCAGATCTGAGCGAAATGCATTTATGGAGGGGGGATCCTGCTCTACTTTTTTCAGAATTAGTCTGGCCGGGCTCTCTTCATCAAACGGCTGGTAGCCAGTAAGAAGTTCGTAAAGAACCACCCCCAAGGCGTAAAAGTCGACTGCCCGACTTGCTCGACCGCCAGACAATATCTCCGGGGCCATATACGCGATAGTTCCCATCACCTGCGAAGGATTACGAGTCAACGTTGAGGATTCCCCTCGAGCGATCCCAAAATCAGTTATGGTGACTAAGCCGTCGTCACTCACAATGATATTTGATGGCTTGATATCTCGGTGAATAACACCGACCCCCTGAATGGCAACCACTCCACGCATAAGTTGCGTTGCTATCGACAGGATAGTGGAGAAATCGACCTCGCCGCCCGCCATTATCTCTGAGAGGGGCGCACCGGGAAGGTACTCCATCGAATAAAAACAGAGTTCACCGTCTTGTCCGTACTCGAACGTACGAACCACATTTTCATGCTGAATCTTGCGAGTGAGTTTTACCTCTTGAATAAAGCGAGACCGACACTCTGGCATCGCATCGCTAACATCACTCAATAATTTTATTGCTACTTCGGTTTCCTGAAGAACGATATCCTCTGCGAGGTAGACCGAAGCCATTCCACCTCGGCCCAACGGTTTGATGATGCGATACCGCTGAGCTAAAACCTGTCCCGGCGAGAGAAAGGTTGTTGGGGTTCCCCCAGATCTCGTTTTGGAGCGCGCTACAAACATACGACTGCGTGCACCTCACCACTATACCAGCGGAAGGCTCTCCTCCTGAGTATCCAGGAGAGAACTCCCTCTAAGGATTCAGATGCCGCGCCCCTTCACTTCGACGCCCGTGTTGGCATGGGCCTTGCTGAATCGTACTGACCGTTTAGCTTAAACGAACTATTTCGGACTATAATCGAGAATAACGAGCAGACTTGCAGCACTCGAAGTGAGATGGTCACGCACAAGCAACTGGAACTCAGCACCAGGAAGCTTGCTCAGGCCCTCCTGCTGTATCTATTCGGGAGATGTGTCTCGCCTAGAGTAGCGATTCGCAAGAACTCCAAATGTGGCACCCCAAAGTGGCCGTAACGAAGTCACGCGTATCAACAACTGATGGCTTCGTATCTTCTGCACGCGCCTTACCTCAGCAAACGTTGGCAGCAAAAAAATCATCGTCATGAAACGAAGTAGCCCTGAAATCGCAAAAAGTATGAGAAACGGCGACTCCTCGACAAAGATCGCTAACGCCTGACCCGCATCTTGGGGGAGGCGTGTGGTAATATATCCCCCCAAAGTGGAGCCCAGAAACACCAAGACCCCGTTAATTATCGACTGATACGCGAAGCACCTCGCTCGTTTCGGCGCTGTTACAGCGTCAAATACAAAATTGGCGGCCGCAAGGTTGAATCCAGCCCAAAAAATACCACTATAAAGCTGCGTGAATACCACCCACCAAATATTGGAAGAAACTAGCCACAACAGTGGGTTTAATGACACCAGGAATCCACAGACTTTTAGTATCTGCCGGTTTCCAAATTGATCGCTTAATGATCCCCAGGCGCGCATCACGCTAAATTGCGCAAGCACCACCGCCGCGACCACAAACATATACTCTTGGTACGAAAACGCGAGTTCCTTGAGCATATACATCGCGAAGTACGGGCCCGAGAGCGCTGTCGCAAAGTTCATGCAGGAAATAAAGAAAACAAACTTAACGAAATTGGAGTGCCGAGCACGCACTATAAACTGCCAAAAGGTAAACTTAGAGTCATCAGGGACATGAAGTACGGCGTCTGGCACTCTCGAAAACGCGACCCCTGACGAATAGCGGCTCAGCGCGGCGACGAGAAAAACAGCCGCGAAACCGATCTCCGTCATCCCCGAGGCGTTGCAGTGATGTATAAGATATCCGGCACCAAAAACTCCTGCGAATGTGACAATAGACATCCACTTATTACGAAACCCAAAAAACTCTCCACGAGAGGTCGGCGGAATTAGATCCCCTATGAGGCTATTCCACATCGGAGCGATGAATCCGATCGTCATGTGGTACAGACTGATGATCATGATAAGCGCTGAGACCGCCCACCATCCACGCCCGAAGATGTAGGGAATCAGCCCAATCGGCAACACGAGCATCGCTTGGATCTTCATCGCTCTAACTATCGCCTCCCGGCGACTAGCGATTCGCTCAGACAATCTCATCCCAACTGATTGAAACATGGAGCCAATAAGTGGTGGTAGGGTCGCAAGAGCACCGACTTGAAGAGGTGTGCCACCCAGAAACACTCCAAACGCTGAGAAATAGGTCTCCGCGGCGCCGATCTTGACCGCGTCAAGTGCGCCCTCCTTTACGATATCTTTCGAGGTTTTTGTGGAGAGAAAATTCACCGCGCTACAATCCCATCATTCGCGCGACACGCAAAATCGCGATAACCGAGAGACAATCAACTATCTCCCCTGTCTCAACCATCTCCAGACTCTTCGAAAACGGCACTCTTTTAACCTTCAGAACTTCTGTCTCATCAGGCGACATCTCGCCCTGGGTCAGCCCCTTGGCTAGGTAGAGATACGCTTTTTCCGACGTTACACAGTTGCTGAGATGAAGCTCACCTCCTAGTGGGTGCCACGACTCTGCAACCACTCCTGTCTCCTCTCTCAATTCACGCTTAATTGCGTCAAGCGGATTTTCCCCGGGATCCGCCCCGCCCTCTGGAATCTCCCAGGAGTAGACGTCCGTCGGATATCGATACTGTCCAACGAGATATATTTCCTGACTATCATTCATAGCGACCACTCCCGTGGCCACGCGCGTGTCGACCACGCTATAGATACCGGGTTTACCTGTCGGAGAGATAACTTGATCCTCGCGAAGCGTCATCCACGGGTTTTCATAAATGAGACGAGTTCCCACCCGCTTCCACGGATTCCCTTCCGACATGTGCTTATTCCATATCAGCCTGAAAAGCGCTCCATAGAGGCGCACCGAGCGGGCTGTTCGCTCCGGTACAAGCGCCCGAGGACCGGTCGATAATACACACGAATCCTACCACAGCACCACCGGCAGCCACTACTTTCCGAGCTGCTTCTCTGATTCTAGAACCGGAGTGCACAACGTCATCAACTATCATGACGCGACGACCCTTCACATCTGGGCCGAACAGATTTCCATCCTTCTGAAGGATCGCCACTTTACGCCCTCCCGCAACTGCTGATGCGAATAAAATACCGCTATATGCAAGCCCGACTGCCATATCAAAGATGTCGTGATCGAGATCTCCCACCGCATCTGCCGCTAGCCGCGCGAGCTCACTTGGAGAAAGCTGAAAACAGTCATAAAAAACCGTCGTCATATCCCCGCTCGGGATCTTTGTTGGCTGATTATACTTTACGGCTATCCGCTCGATTACTGCTTTTGTCGTCTCGTCCATCGCCGATTGCTCCCGAATACACGACCGCTAAGAAAATTACGTACCTAGTTAACTCTACTAACTCGGCTACACTCCATAGTACTGCCGAGAGGAGACAGATGACAGCCGAAATATCGTCTGGCTATCAAGCGTGGCAACTCGTTACTTATACGGCGTTTTCCGCTCCTCGACACGCAATAAGCGCGCACTCCCACCTGGCTAAACCGCGAATCCCAAACAGAGCCTCGTCTCGTGTAGAGACAGGGTTTGCCTTCTCGTATACGATTCGCCGGGAGATCTACTTCCAGGTTGATTCATGCTGCACTTGTTTTATCTCCTTCTAAGCGGAGTTGTGTTGCTCGCACCACTCAACTCGACGGCTCAAACCAAATCGTTTTCTATCGGCGGCGTCTTCGGGCTCACAGGGGACGCCGCGACCTTCGGTCACGAGGAATTAAACGCAGCTCAACTGGCGATTGACGAGATCAACCAACAGGGTAAGATTCATCTCACCCTAACCATCGAGGATTCAGGTAGTACCGGGCTAGGCACTGTCAATGCTGTTAAGAAGCTCGTCGACCTCGATGGCATTAAGATTATTCTTGGCCCTACCTGGCTAGATACCTTTCAAGGCTGCTTGCCAATCATGGACAAGCGCGGCGTACTCGCAATTTCTCCAAGTGCGTCGATACCAATCATTAAAAAATCCCCGTCACAGTATCCACTGGTATTTTCAACATATTTCAATTTTCAACGCGAAGTTACTTCTCTCATCGAGAGCGCATCTCGTCGAGGCCTCAAACGGATGACTATCCTATGCGACCAAGACCCCTACTTTGTTGAGATGCGGCGAGTTGCTCTTGCGGCCGCAGCTAACGCTTCTCTCGACATCGTGGGAGATAGTGAGTTCAGCTCAGGGGAAACAGACTTTCGATCTCTCATCATCAAGGCGCAGCACAATCAGTCAAACGCATTACTGTTTGCCTCTGCCAACCAAGCCTCTGCGCTGGCTTTTATGAAACAGCGCAGCCAGCTCGCCCCACAACTCACTGTTCTCGGCAGCCACGATTTTGAGGGCTACGAGCGAGACCCATCATTCAATGGCATACTTAAACGCACACTCTATATGGCACCAGAGAAGCCCAGTAAG
This sequence comes from Pseudomonadota bacterium, assembly GCA_900299055.1. Taxonomy (GTDB): domain Bacteria; phylum Bdellovibrionota_C; class UBA2361; order UBA2361; family OMII01; genus OMII01. Next base: position 6,790 of record OMII01000056.1, read on the forward strand.
GAGTTTGTAGCAAAATACCAAGCTAGGTACTCCACGCCGCCCATTATGACCGCGTCGAACTCTTTTGATGCTATCATGCTCGTCTCAAAGGCGCTGAGCTCTGGAGCAGAAACTCCGGAACAGATCGCCGTATATCTACGCCAGAATGAGCACACGTCACAAACCTTCGGCATGATACGTTTTAGTCCCGATGGTGGCATTGAAAGCGGCAACTTTATTGCCCAAGGCTCCCTTGCAAAGGAGGTCCAAGAGAGTGTGCGCTAACTTCTGTTGCAAATCCTACCCTAGGACCCTACGGTGCGCATACCCGCTCCACCCGAGGCCTGCATAACTCCACGAAGCTGGTGCAACTTCGCATCTCTAATGAGGGTTCTCACTGCAGGCGTCGCTATAAGAACCTCAGCCTCCAGCACGCGCCCACCGACCTCCTGAGCGCGCAGAGTCTGAGAGACAATCATCTGGAGAGATTCGGCGAGCATTGCGCGCACCTGGTTATGCTGCTCTGGAGAGAATGCGTCCACGATACGATGGATTGTTCGAGGAGCGTCCGAGGAGTGTGCAGTCGCCAGTACCAAGTGCCCCGTCTCAGCCGCGGTAAGGGCGAGTTGCATAGTCTCCCGATCTCTTAACTCGCCGACTACAATAATATCCGGGTCTTCTCGCAGCATCGCCCTCAGAGCACCCGGAAAGGACTCTGCGTCACGCCCCACTTGGCGCTGGCGGATGAGCGCTTGGCGCGACTCGTGTAAAAATTCGATCGGATCCTCGATCGTCAGAATGTGCGCACTTCGCTGCGAATTAATCTCATCTATTATCGCAGCCATCGTGGTTGATTTGCCAGATCCTGTGGCCCCCGTAATCAAAACAAGCCCCTGCTCGCACCTGGCAACCTGCCGTACCGATGAGGGCAGGCCAAGGGTATCAAAACGTGGCACCCGCTCGGGTATTATTCGTAAAGCTGCCGCCAATCCGTGCTGATGCCTGAAAACGTTCAGACGAAATCGTCCATAGGCGGGTAGTTCAACCACTGAGTCGAACGAATCTCTCTCCAACACCCCCTCAGGAAATAGCTCGCGCAGCCAATCACGCAGTCGCGAGCTACCAAACGGCGAGGCGTCCACTCGTCTCAAGACCCCCTGGACTCGGATTACCGGAGGCTCATTCGAGCCAAGGTGAATGTCGGACGCTCCTAATCGAGTCGCCGCTCTCAAAATATCCCCTACATCCATAACCGAACTCTTGCGGCATATACCAATTCACCGGACAAAACAGCTCTCTCCTTTACCCCTTTCCAACCGGCCGCTATGATGAGGGGGAACCGCTCCAGGATGTCTCGCAACCGTTACCATCTATTTCCATGTCGCAGTCGCCTCAAAAATCTGCCCTTCCAACCAAACGGGCCATCGGCCTGCCTGGTTCCTCCTGCAGCTGGTACCTCGCCGACTCACTACGACAGCGCGACAAGGCTCTGATCGTAACTCCGGATCGAAAAGTTGCGGAGGAAGTGCTGGATGATCTGCGGTTTTTCATCGGCCAGGGCGTGACAAGCCTGCTTCCAGGGTGGGATACGTTACCCCTTGAACCAGTCTCTCCCGGAGTATCGACTTCGGCGGCACGGATTTTAGCGATCGATCTCTTATCTTCTAGTCAACCCGGTGTCGTTGTTGTGTCAGCGGACACACTTGCTCAAAGAGTCATTAGGCCTGAAGACATAAGAACTCTCTCCATGCACCTCAAGCGAGGCGATTGCTTCGATAGGACGACGCTGCTCAATCGACTTCTCGACGCCGGCTTTCGACCCGCTAGAAGCGTGGCTGAAGTGGGCGAGCTATCCAACAAAGGTGCAGTTCTCGACCTATTCCCAAGCACCCAACCGTCTCCAGTGCGAGTTGAGTTCAGTGGCGATACGATTGTACGAATTCAATCTTTCGAACCCGAATCTCAGAGGAGCATAACGTTTCTTGATGAAGTCAGAATTCTCCCCGTCCGAGAATTTTCACTTGGACTGCGTGTCAATCCTCCAGGGGGCTCGCACGAACGCGATAGTATCCTTGACAGAATCAGGCAGCGAGCAGGCGAGACCGGCACTCACCCTCGTGAGGTAGATAAAATTATTCAGGCAATCGAGAACCGCGATGACTATCCAGGCCTCGAGCTCATTCAGTTTATCGGGTCGCCCGATCTTCCCTGCCTTCTTGATATCATCTCAGACGCGACTACCGTCTTTACAATCGATGGCTTTCAATGTCAGCGCGTTATCGCGGAATACATGGACAGCGCGAGTGAGCGAGCTACTCGGCTCGCCGAAGAGCAGCACCTCATTCCTCGTTCTGCGGACATCTACATCGATCCTAGCACCCTCATCGAAGCGTTAACCAACCTGACCGCTTTTGAAGTCTCCTCACTTTCCCCCTCAACTTCACAAACAGACACGACTAACTATCGAGCGGAGAGTAATATCGATCTCGCCACTCGATTGCGAACCAACATCGGGTCAGGATCAGCGTTTGGCCCCCTCAAGGCCTACCTAAACGAATGGAGAGGCAAAAAGCATTCCGTCGCTATTAGCGTAGGCTCACTCTCGCGAGCGCAACGCCTTCAGAGCATTCTGCTTGATATCGGCACTGACGCTCCGATCCTCACAACAACAGCCATGGGGTGGATCGATACGCCCAGACGAGCGGGGGTAGCTATCATCGTAGGCCATCTCACCAGTGGATTCCGCTTACCAAGCGAGAAGTTGTGTTTTCTAGCTGAAACTGAGGTGTTTGGTGAACGGTCTTATCGATCCGGCAAAGCCCCGCGTGTGAGCGCGAAGCGGCTCTTGAGCACCCTGTCTCTACTGAAAGAGGGCGACTTTCTCGTTCATATCGATTACGGCGTCGGTGTGTACCAAGGCCTGAAACACCTAACTGTTGATGGAGTCTTAGGAGATTTTCTCCATATTGAGTACGCTGACAGCACACTCTATCTCCCAGCACATCAGATTGGCAAAATACAGAAGTTTGTCGGAACTGAAGGCCAAGAACCAGTCGTAGATAAACTTAGCTCTACGAGATGGGCGAGGGCAAAACAGAAAGTCCGTGATTCAATAGTCACACTTGCTGGCGACCTCATTCGTCTCTACGCGTCACGCTCGGTAGCGAAAGGCTGGAGATTCGAGCCGCAGGGAGCGGAAGATGAGCGCTTCGCCGACGGATTCCCGTACGATGAAACGCCTGATCAGATCAAAGCAATTGAAGAAACGCTTTCTGACTTAGCAGCAGACAAGCCAATGGACCGACTTGTATGTGGCGATGTTGGATTCGGTAAAACCGAGGTAGCGATCCGCGCTGCCTTCAAATGCGCTCAACATACTCGCCAGGTCGCGCTCCTCGTGCCCACTACAATCCTCGTTGAGCAGCACAAGAAGAACTTCACTGAGCGCTTCGCTGGCTATCCCATCAAAGTTGGAGCAGTCAGCCGCTTCTATCCACACCAAGAAAATCAGCGAGTCCTTGAGGGAGTCGCCGCAGGAGAAATCGATATCGTCATAGGAACGCATCGACTTCTTCAGCACGACGTACAATTTCATGATCTTGGGCTCTTAATAATCGATGAGGAGCACCGGTTTGGCGTGAAGCAAAAAGAACGTCTCCGATCGTATCGTTCCAACGTAGACGTCCTAACACTCACCGCTACACCCATCCCTCGTACCCTACATATGTCGCTCCTGAATATCCGCGATATTAGCCTCATTCAAACTGCGCCCGTCGATAGAAAAGTCGTTCAAACCTACGTCGCTGAGCGTGACGACGCGCTCATTCGAGATGCCATTTTGCGAGAGATTCGACGAGGCGGTCAGGTCTTCTTCATCCACAACCGTGTACAGAACATCTCCCTGGTATCATCGCACCTCGCGGAACTCGTGCCAGAAGCTCGCTTTGAGTTCGCTCACGGACAGATGTCAGAGACAACGCTCGAGCGCATTATGAAGCGCTTCGTTGATCGTGAGATCGATGTGCTCATCGCCACTACGATCATCGAATCTGGTCTTGATGTGCCTAACGCAAATACCATTATCATCGATCGCGCTGATCAATTTGGACTCGCTCAGCTCTATCAACTTCGGGGCAGAGTCGGAAGAGGCAAACGGCAGTCGTATGCGTACCTCATAGTTCCGCACCTACGGAGTCTAACTGGCGAAGCGCACGAGAGACTGAAAGTCTTACAATCTCTCGATACCCTCGGGGCAGGATTCAATCTCGCGATAAGAGATCTCGAGATTCGGGGAGCTGGAAACCTCCTGGGCAAAGAGCAATCGGGCAGTGTCCTTTCAGTAGGGTTCGATATGTACTGTCGTATTCTCCAGGAAGCGGTGGCGGATCTTAAAGGAGATGAACCAGTACTCGAGGACATAGTCGATCCAGAGATTCGCGTGCCAGGCGTTGACGCCTACATCCCAGAAGCCTACGTCCCAGACATCGGCGAGCGTCTCGTACTATACCAGCGACTTTCAAATATCCGCTCTGATGAAGAAGCTTTTGATCTTCAGAGAGAAATCGAAGATCGCTTTGGTCCATGCTCTCTTGAGGTAGACAATCTGATGCTGATCATGCGCTATCGAAGCCTTTTGCGGCGCAATGGAATCGTAAAGGCCGACATTACTCCACTCAAGGCAGCGCTTACCTTTAGTCCAATAGCTCTTCTTCGAGATGGGGTTAAACCCACTGCAAACACCCGCGTTGACGGCCTGAAAGCACTACAGCTCGTACACCAACATCCATCAAAATATCGATTTGGCAGGGCTAATACGCTTACTATTTCCTTCGAGGGCCGGGCCGAAATAACCCTCGTAGACATATACAGATTAACCGAGCAAACCCTTAATCTCATCGCCTATCGCAGCTAAATCCACGAACGGGAACCTACCCTTGCCTCCCGTCGTTCAAGCTACTACGATAGGCCATCGGCGATGCCATGTTTATCATTCGGAGCTGCCCCAAAACGACCGAAAAACGATTGCTTCATGACCCATCGAACATCATCAATCATGAGACACTCTCGAGCTTCAAACACTCTGCTCGTAGGAACGATCATCGCAGCCGCAGCCAGTGCGGTAACCGGGTTGCCCGCGACCGTATCGAGCGAGCCGAAATCCGCTAAGGCAGTGAAGACAACTCAGCTTACCGAGGTAATTCTTGACGCTGTTGTGGCATCAGTAGACGAAAAACCAATAACCCTCAGCGATCTCAGCAGTCGACTAACGCCTCCGCGAAAAATATCGCTCCAAGAGCTTCGAAACGACGCAGAAGCTCAAAAGGCACTCGACGCACTCACGTTTGAGCGGGTCCTAGAGGCCGAGGCTAGCGTCAAACGAGTCTCCGTAGTTGACGCGGAGGTAGACGAATACATTAACGAAGTAGCAGCCAGAAACTCGCTGTCCCGCTCGGAGTTTGAGGCAGTGCTCGCTAAGGAGGGCAAGTCGCTGCCGTGGTACAAACGTCAGATTAGGACAGATATCCTTCGCACAAAATTAGCTTCCACGATCGCACGTGGAGGCATGAGCGTGTCAGATAATGAGATCGACGACTATCTATCCAACCATCCAAGTTTCAAGGCAGAGGGAGCCTCGGTCAAACTGCGAGTAATTTCAATTTCACCAGAGGGAAGAACCCCGGAAGACATGGCGGCGCGCGTAAAGAGCATTCAGGACTCTCTCGAATCAGGTACGCCGTTCGCGGAAGTAGCAACAAAGATGTCAGATGCAGCTAACAGTAGCGAAGGAGGCCTACTCGGTGTTGTTGCCGAGAAAGACCTCAGCAGCGATATCTTTGATGCCATCATAACTCTCGAGTCCGGCAAACATAGTGCCCCTGTTGTATCAGAAGCGAATACGCAGATATTTTTCGTAGAGCAACGCTTCGGCTCTCAGGACGGAGACCACGACGAGGACGAGACGAAGGAGGCGATGCGAGAAGAGGCTCGTGCCGCGATTCAAAAACAAAAATCCGAACAGAAGCTCGCAGCCTACTTCTCAACGGAGCTATTCAAGGCACATTCAGTCGATAAAAAGTTTTAGTTGCTAGGTAGAGGAGAACGCTATGCAGATTAATCCAGTTATTTTTCGTGAGTATGACATTCGAGGCACCGTCGGCACCGAGCTCAGCGACGAGTTCGCCCGAATCCTTGGTAGAGCCTACGGAACACTCGCACGAGAAAACGGACTTAATCGAATCGGCGTCGGGCATGACTGTCGCTTGAGCTCACCTGGTTACGCCCGGGCTTTAGCTGAGGGAATCGCTGATGAGGGACTTGATGTGGTCATCTCCGGCGAGGGCCCAACACCACAGCTTTACTTCTCTGTCTTCAATCAGGATCTCGGGGGCGGGATTCAAGTGACAGGCAGTCACAACCCTCCTGACATGAACGGCTTTAAGATCTTGCTGGGGAAACAAACGCTCTCGGGCTCAGAGATTCAGAATCTTAAAATTCGATGTGAGGCTGTGCTTAAAACTTCTCCAGCTTCCTCGCGTGGCACTATCTCTACCATCGATATCAGGCCAACGTACATCAAGCATCTTATCGACAATTGTCGACCTCACATCGGTCAACGAAAGCTAAAAGTAGTAGTCGACGCCGGAAATGGCGTAGGCGGGCTTGTTGGACCTGAAGTGTTGCGGGGGCTCGGAGTTGATGTGATCGAACTTTACTGCGATCCAGATGGCCGATTCCCGAATCATCATCCGGATCCCACAGAGCTTAAAAACATTAAAGATCTTGTAGCGAAAGTTAAGGAGACCAAGGCTGATTTCGGAATTGGCTGGGATGGAGACGCTGACCGAATCGGAGTCGTCGATGAAAAAGGCGATGTCGTGTTTGGCGATATGCTGCTGCTGATTTATGGCCGCGCTATTCTCACCGAGAAGCCAGGTGCAACAATTATCGGCGACGTGAAGTGTTCTAGTCAGCTATTTAACGATCTGGCGAGCCGTGGAGCGAACGCCATTATGTGGAAGACTGGACACTCATTAATCAAAGGCAAGCTGAAGGAAACTCATGGAGACCTTGCCGGAGAGATGAGCGGCCACATCTTCTTCAAGCACCGGTTTTTCGGATTCGATGATGCCCTCTACGCCTCCGCTCGACTCGTTGAGATTATGTCGAAGCATACAGGACCACTATCATCCCTACTCTCCGGCTTGAGCCCTATGCTCTCGACACCAGAGATGCGAGTTGATTGCCCCGAATCAATAAAGTTCAAGATCGCTCAAGAGGCACAGGCGGCATTTAAAGAGTTTAAGGTCGAGACAATCGACGGGGTGCGCGTGACCTTCGATCGTGGCTGGGGGCTTGTAAGAGCGTCCAATACCCAACCAGTACTTGTCATGAGGTTTGAAGCGGAGTCTGCAGCACTTCTGGAGGACTACAAAAAGATCGTGCTTGATCGCATCGAAGCGATCAAAGCGCGCCTCTCATCCTAGCAGCCGCCTAGAGAGAGACCACACGGAGGCCTCGTACTACGAGGCCTCCCCTACCGAAGCCGCGATATGGTCGAGCTCTCCCCAAGCACCCCCCTAAGCATCGAGCCACTTTCAGCGAGAGCTATCTTTGCTCGCTGGTGTGCTGCGCAGCCCGATCTTCCAGTTCCTCCAGTTGCTGTTAACCTTCCAGCCACTGGTATATCTCACTCCACCCTGGGAACATTCGCCTGGATCGACACCGCATTTGCGCAGGCGCTTTCGACCCAACAATTTATCTCAGCAATTCGCAGTGGCGACATCCCCCCTTGTCTGACTCACTCCTGCAAGCACCCCATCAATGCTAAACTTTATCACACCTCCGCAGCCCGACTCGCAGAGAAGCGAGTGACCTTGCTCGATGCGCTGGGACTCACCGCCCTACTCGCGGATGTAGCATTTCAGTCCACCCTCCTCGAGTGCCCAATCTGCTTAGGTGTATCAGAGCGCTATCCCACACCCCAGCAAGTGCTCAACGCTCTGATCGGTCGAGTGTCAGGACAAGCGAATTTGTTTGCTGAAGGGCCAGTAGAGACGCTTCTCGACTGGGCGCGAACACATGGTCTCTCCCGCGAATCCCATTCATGCTGGGAGACGCCTCATGGTGAGGCTAGAGCGCGGGTTCAGATCGACTCTCTCGAGATCGCACGCGGGGTGAGCTCGCGACTATCGAGTCTCACTCATTCCTTGTGGCGATTGCGCAATCCAAGCATTATTTGCGTACAAGACTATCTCACGACAACCTTTTACAAGCACGGATACTGCGCTGGTTGTGAACACCTATTCTCACAGGAGAGCCATGCTGACATCGCCCGAACATTTCGCTCTCCTACGATAATCACACGAGCGGAAGAGCTCATTAGTTGCCGAGTTCTGCCTCATGGTAAAAGTGTCCGTGCGACTCTAGGCGCGACACTCGACGACTTGAGCGCGCTTGCACCATTGACAGCCTCGCACACATTTTCACTCGCCATGAAAACAGGACTACGAGATAAGATTGTCGGAACGGCAACGGACGAACTGTGCGCGCTCGGGCTGGCAACACTCTCTATATGTCGCAGCCTCGGAGACGCTCTCACCGCCAATGGTACCTGTATTATCGATATACCCACAGCTCTTCTGGCAAAGCCGAGCACTAATGATCTATCTACAATACTATCAGACGCATCTTCTCGTGTCGGAATCGTTATGCTTAGTTCGCGCAACGAACCAAGTAGCAGCCTTTGGCGCGATGCGTCGCCTACCTCTTCCGGAGAACTCATCGGATCCCTGCACATTAAGTCAACAAGCCGAAGAGAAGAGGTGCACGAGGTTCGACGCGGACACGATGTAGTAATTACAACCGCACCTTTTCGTGCGGTTGTCGATGCTCTTGAGGCAACGGCCAGTGCGGGGGCGCCAGCTAGCTTTACACCAGCCATTAAAAGCGAGCTATTCTCACTTCCAATCTTTATCTCGGCACGCCGAACAAAGTCACTCTTGCTACATCGGCTTGGACTCGCCGAGTCCCTCGCCAATCTTTTTTCGTCGTCAGTTGACGCTCGTGCCGCAGGACTAACGCCGAAGAACTTCACACTTCTGACCACCAACAACTCACGTCAACATGTCTGCGCGCGATGCGAAGGAATCGGCCTTGCACTAACCTACCTCGACGAATTGGCGCGACCCTTAGCCCAAGTATGCAATGTGTGCGGCGGGGGTCGGTTTGTCGGCAAGGTTCGAACGGCATCGTGGAGGGGACTCTCCCTCTCCACGCTACTGAATATTCCCGTACGTGAGGCTCTTCCTCTCCTGCGTGCCCTACCTCGAGCGTCAGAACTGGTTAGATTACTCGAAGCCCTTGACCTCACTCATCTCCCGCTTGGGATGCCTGTTACCCTCATGAACGAGGCTGAGCAGCACGCACTCATCTGGACACAAGCTTTTCTAGCTGCTTCCATAACTAAACCATCTATCGTCCTCGTTGAGGCCCCAATAACAACATTGAGCGCCAAGCAGTCAGATGGTCTGCAAGAGCTGCTTAGGAACTCACCCCAAGCCCGCAACCTAGCCGTGGTCGTCGCTAGCTAGAAGTGCGAAAAACTCGTAGGACACGCCTGAAATTTAAGAGAACAGCACACGGAGTGATAAAACAGCCATAACATTGTCGACGGGCTCTAAAGCCGTACCCGATTATTCTCCGAAAGACAGTGCGTAGGGTTACAACAGGAATAATCGAGTAGTGGCACTCTACGGGATATCTTGCGAGGCGACATGACACAGTCTCATGATTCATTGAAAAGCCAGCGCTCTCAGAAGGGAGAAGCTGAGGTTCTCGTATTCGGGATAGTGGTCTTGATCGCCGCGCTTGTCTCTGGAACCTTCTGGGTCTTACAGTGGGTGAAAGAAAATAAGTACGCCGAGCATGAGGCAAGGCGCAAACTAGCTCTCGCTAATCGGATAAAGGGCCCTTTTAAGCCGCGCAGGGACCCTGCTGAATACGTCGTCCACTGCCAGAAATCAGGCTGGCTAGTAATGCAAACGAAATATCCCTGTGACGTCTTACCGGAGTCTTACGGTGAGATATTCCTCATGCCGGAGTAGGATGCGAGGAGGCTCCTCGTTACTCTCCGACTGAGTCATCTAACGGCTCCTCGCCTTCGGGCATAGTTGCCGGGGCGTGAACAGGCGCCGCTCGAGCGGCACAACTCTTTTCATCCCCCAGGACAATTACGACTGGAAGACAGGTTGAATCCAGAACGATTGCGTTTGGATGGTTCTCTGAATAGTTCTGTAGCAACCACTGGAAATCGGGGTCCAGAACTTCGTGCGAATAAATTGGTCGGGCCATACGACGCTCCTCCATGAGTTACAACCGGTGTCCGGTAACAACAAGAAGTTGGTCAGAAACAAAATTATAACGGCTCAAGGAGCGACTAGACCTTTTCCGCTCATGAACCTACGTCTTCACATCTCACCTACTGACGAACAGGCTGACGACGCCTTGGGGGCAGCGAGTCACTTCCTCTGCCTAGTATTAGTCTCGACGCACTACGAATTGAACTTGAGCAGCCATTTACCTACCGAGCGGGCAGATGCGGGGCTAAGTGACTGATTAAACACGGCTTTAAAGCAGTCGCGTGGGTTTTTCCTTGATGAGCCCGAGAGCTTTTCTGCCAAATCCCTTTATAAAGTACGCCTGCTCGGCTCTTCTACAGCGTCTGGCTTGAGAAATCGTCGTCACCCTCGTAGAGTGTGGGGACCCAGTGAGTGAGAGCTCACCACCGTGATTTCCTTATCCGGCGGTGGTCCAAAGATGCCGCCGAATAAACGGAATCAAGGCACGATGTGCGACCTTCATACGGTGCACGCCGGTGGTCCTCTGTAAGAAGTCGACGGGTGCTGCGATGGAATAGCGTGCTCACGCACCGCATGAGCTGTCTAGACTACGTGCGTTTGTTTTTATTGTTGTTGTAATGTCGTCATCCGAAACTTCATCACCAGTCTCTCCGAGCGAACGCGCAGTTGTAGAGCCTGTAGTATACGCACCGACCGAACACACTATTCGTAAAAATGATATCGACGAGGATGCTCGTAAAGTCGTGTATCGACTTCAGCGAGCCGGCTTTAAAGCGTACATCGTAGGCGGTGGCGTTCGAGACATCCTCCTGGGCAAGACTCCAAAGGACTTTGATATATCCACCGACGCTACACCGAAGCAAATAAAAGCCTGTCTCTTATACACATCTCCGAGCCCACGAG